>DATMNS010000058.1:0-4304 GCA_035568735.1 Chthoniobacterales bacterium
CGGCGACGCTTCCTGGTGGGACCTGAGCGCGCTCGATTTTCATTACTGGACGCAACCGCTGCCGACGGTGCTCGGCTGGTGGGCGGACAAGTCGCCCGAGTGGTTCAAGCATTTCTCGACCGCCTTTGTCCTCGTAGTGGAAATAGTAGGCGCGTTTCTCGTCTGGCTGCCGCGCCGGCTGCGGCAGCTCGGTTGCGGCGCGATCATCTTTTTGCAGATCGTCATCGGCCTGACCGGTAATTACGCCTTTTTCAATCTTCTCACGATCGCGCTCTGCCTGCTCCTGATCGACGACGTCGTCTGGCCAGGCGGGCGTCGCCTAACGAATCGCGCGTCGGCCGGCCGCGGTTGGCCGCTCTGGGTGCCGGCCGTCATGATCGTCCTGACGATGCCGCTCAATGCGCTGCTCATCTTTTCCGGGTTCGGGCCCGGGACGAGATGGCCGGGCCCGATCGGGGCGATGTATGGCGCGATCGCCCCCTTCTACGTCGTCAACGGTTACGGGCTCTTTCGCGTCATGACGAAGGAGCGGCCGGAGATCATCCTCGAGGGGAGCGACGACGGCCTCGAATGGAAACCCTACGAATTCAAATGGAAACCGGGCGCGCTCAATCGGCCGCCGGGTTTCGTCGAGCCGCACCAGCCGCGGCTCGATTGGCAGATGTGGTTCGCGGCCCTGGGCGACGCGCGGCAAAACCCCTGGTTTCTCGGGCTCGTCTTTCGCCTGCTCGAAAATTCGCCTGACGTCGTCCACTTGTTAGGCAGGAATCCCTTCCCCGAGAAGGCGCCCCGTTACCTGCGGGCCGAAATCTATCGCTACCGCTTCAGCACCCTGGCGGAACGTCGGGCGACCGGCGCCTGGTGGGAGCGCGGAGAGCCGCGCATTTATCTGCCGCCGGTCTCCTTGCGCGGCGAATAAGCGCAGCCGGCAGGGCGGGCGTCACTTGAGTAAGTTCCGTTAGGCGCTATACTCCCGCGTGCCGAAAGAGGAGCAGATCGTGACGGAGGGAACGGTAACGCAGGTGTTGCCGGGGACCATGTTCCGCGTCGATCTTGCCGGGCAGCGCAACGTCCTCGCCCATATCTCCGGCAAGATGAGAAAACATTTCATTCGCATCGTGCCCGGCGACAAAGTGGAGGTGGAATTGTCGCCTTACGATTTGACCAAGGCGCGGATTATTTTCCGTGCGAAGTAACCCTCGGACGGGTCGGGAGGGGCCCTCGCGAAAATCGTAAGCGCAATCCGGCAGCGAATTCCGTATCCCCTCGGAGAGAAGTTTTATTGTCGCAAGACAGCAACCACCCGGCGAATGACCGGGTTCAACCAGGAGAAAAATATGGCTAACGAAAAGAAAACGACAGAAGACGCGGCGGTCCCGCCGCAGGCTCAGGAGAAATTGCAAAGCGGCACTTCGCATGCCCGGAAGGCAGCCGAAGATTTTCGCTCGGCCGCCGGCGCCGTCGCCGGCGAGTATCGCGGCAAAGCGGAAGAGGCTTGGAATGAAGCGAGCGACCGCGTCCGCAGTTTCCAGGAGGATACCGAACAATACGTGCGCGAAAATCCTACCAAGGCGGTCTTTTCCGCGCTGGGCATCGGGTTCGTGCTCGGTTTGATCTTCCGTCGTTAGGGAGCGCTGGATGGCGGGCCGCCCCATGCCGTTCCGCAATCCCGCCGGTCATGCCGGGTTGCGCCAGAATCTGACCTCGCTGGTTGCGTCCCTCGCGCAATTCCTCGAGAGCCGGCTGCAACTGGCGGCGCGGGAATCGAAGGCGGCGTTGCTGCACCTCCTGACGCTCGTGGCCTGCCTGATCGCCGCGGGTGCTCTGGCCCTCTTCGGCTACGTGTTTCTGGTCGTTTTCGCGATCGTCGAGATCTCGCATTTGCTCGGGAACTCCTGGGTCTGGACAGCGTTGGCGGTGGCGCTACTGCATTTTATCGCGGCCTTTGTCTGCCTCCTCGTGGCGTGGAGACAGGTCAAGCGACCCGTCTTTCGCGAGACCGCGAGCGTTTTGAAAGAGGATACCGAATGGCTGAAAAACCTGGATCAAACGAAAGCCCCCTAGAGTTGCGGCAGAAAATTGCCCGCTCGCGCGAATTGGTGGTGCGCGACGTGGGTGGCCTGCGTTACGAGCTCGATTTCGCGCGCAAATTCAAGCAGGCCTTTCAGCGCAACACCGTCGTCTGGGTCGGGGCGGCGCTGGCGGTCGGCTTGCTCGTCGCCCTTCTCCGGGCGCGGCCGCGCAAGATTTACGTCAACGCCGCCGGCCGGAAAGTTCGATCGCCAGGCAAGAGTTTGCTCGAGTCCGGCGCTCTCCTCGGAATATTGAAACTGGGCGTGTCGCTCGTGCAACCGATGGTGCTGAGTTACCTCGCGAAAAAGGTGAAAAGCGGCGGTCAATCGGGCGCGGCGCGACGCAGGTAACCGGATTTCAATTTACGTCTCACGAGCGGTTGCCTATTTTCTGAGGCGCCGCTCCGCATGTCTGCAAGCACCTCTTCCTCTCCCGGGCCGGCGGCCGTTGCGCCGCACGTCGATCAATATCTTTCCATCGGCCAGCAGGGCGGCGCCTCCGATATCCATCTCGGAGTCAATGCGCAGCCCCTTTGGCGTCTCTCCGGCAATCTCCAGCCGATCTGGCCGGATGGGCCGAGGCTCACCCCGCAAGAGACCGCGGCGCTCGCCACCGGATTCCTCAACGAAGCGCATCGCGCGCAGCTGGCCGAGCGCGGCGATGTGGATTTTGCCTATGCGAACGATTTCGGGCGCTTCCGCACCAGCGTCGTTAGGCAACGCCTCGGGATCGATCTCGTCTTCCGCATCATCAGCCCCAACGTTCGCTCGATGGATGAACTTGGTTTACCCGAAAGCCTCAAGTTGCTCACCCGCTTCCAGAACGGACTCATCCTCGTCACCGGCTCCGTCGGGAGCGGCAAATCGACTACTTTGGCCGCGCTCGTCGAGCAGGTAAACATCGAGCGCCGCGAGCACATCATCACGCTCGAGGACCCGATCGAATACGTCTTCCAACCCAAGGGGTGTCACATCACGCAGCGCGAGGTGCATACCCACACGAAGTCGTTCGGCGCGGCCCTACGCGGCTCCTTGCGCGAAGATCCCGATGTCATCATGGTGGGCGAGATGCGCGACCTCGAGACCGTCTCGCTCGCGATCACCGCCTCGGAGACCGGCCACCTCGTGATGGGAACGCTCCACACCAGCAACGCCTCCCGCACGCTCGACCGATTGCTCGACGTCTTCCCGGTCGATCAACAGGATCAGGTCCGCGTCATGGTGAGCGAATCGTTGCGCGGTGTCATCAGCCAGCAGCTCGTGCCGCGGATCGACGGCAAAGGCCGCGTTCTCGCGCTTGAGATCCTCACCAACACGCCGGCGGTGGCGAACGTCATCCGCGAGGCCAAAACCTTCATGCTGCCCGGCATCATCCAGACCGGGCGCAAACAAGGCATGCGTTTGATGGACGATTCGTTAGCCCAACTCTTCGACCAGGGCCTGATCAGCGCGCAGGAGGCCTGCAGCCGCGCCGAACAGAAACCAGCGATGCGCCAGCATGTGAAAGGATGATTACCGCGGATTACGCGGTGAATTATTTTTAACCACGGATTACGCGGATTTCACGGATGGGGAGAATGATTCATGAGGAGTTGAGCCGCTCCATCATCGGCATCGCGATGGAAGCGCTCAACGAATTGAAGCCGGGATTAGACGAGAAACTGTATGAACGAGCGATGATCATCGAGCTGCAGCGGTGTGGCCGCCGTGTCACGGTGCAACCATCGTTTCCTGTTCATTATCGCAGCGAACTGATTGGCAACTTGGTCCCCGATATGATTGTCGATGATCTTGTGATTGTCGATCCGAAGGTTGTCTCGACCTTTACGGAAACGCACATCGCGATGCTCGGCTACTTGAACGTCACTGGCTTGCAACTCGCACTGCTCTTAAACTTCAAGAACGCCAGTCTGAGTTGGAAGCGCGTAATAAATCAAACAGCCGACAAAGGCACCGACCCGCCTAACCTGTGTTCCTGACTCTTCCCATCCGTGAAATCCGCGTAATCCGCGGTTAAAGAATGTCCTACATCGATAAATTTTTCGAAATCCTCGTCAACGAAGGCGCTTCCGATTTACACATCGGCGAGGGCCAGCCGCCGAAAATCCGGAAACACGGCGACGTCATGCCGATCCGGGATGAGCTGGTCACACGCGACGAGGCGGTTGCCATGCTGAGCGAGATTTGCGGGCCGAAAAGCTGGGCCATTTTTGAGGAGCGCGGCGATTTCGA
>DATMNS010000059.1:0-15148 GCA_035568735.1 Chthoniobacterales bacterium
CGACAAGAAGCTCGATTTTTATTCGGCGGTGCAAATCGTCGCGTCGGCCAACATTTTCACAACTCACACCCCCGTCCCCGCCGGCAACGATTCTTTCCCGCGCGACATGATGCGGAAATATTTCGGCGAGTTCGCCAAAGATCTTGGCCTTCCGTTCGATGAGCTGCTTTCTTTTGGTCAGACGCGAACCGATCGGTCCGAACCGTTTAGTATGACAATTCTCGCGCTGCGATTGAGCCGTCATTCAAACGGTGTGAGTAGATTGCACGGCGACGTCAGCCGGTCCCTCTGGCGCGATGTTTGGAATGGCGTGCCGGTCCACGAAGTGCCGATCACCAGCATCACCAACGGCATTCACACCAAGACCTGGATGGCGCCGGAATTTTCCGCTCTCTACACGAAATACCTGGGCAATTGGGAAGAGCATTTGACCGAGCCGGATTTCTGGCGCGGCGTGCTCGAGATTCCCGATGCCGAGCTGTGGGAGACTCACCAGAAACTAAAACTGCGCCTCGTGAACTTCGTGCGCGACCGCGTGCGCGCGCGGCGGGAGCGGATTGGCGAATCGCCCGAGTCGATTCGCACGGTGAACTCCATTCTCGACCCCGAGATCCTCACCATTGGTTTCGCGCGGCGCTTTGCCACCTACAAGCGCGGCGCGCTGCTCTTCAGTGACCCGGATCGGCTGCTCCGCATGCTGAACGACCTTGCGCGACCGGTCCAGTTTGTCTTTGCGGGCAAAGCGCATCCCCGGGACGAGGGCGGGAAAGCGCTCATTCAGGAAGTTTACAAATTGACCCGGGAGTCGGGATTCGATGGCCGCATCGTCTTTGTCGAGGACTATGACACTTACATTGCGCGTCGTTTAGTCCAGGGGGTGGATCTTTGGCTGAACAACCCACTCCGCCCACTCGAGGCCAGCGGCACCAGCGGGATGAAGCTTCCGCCCAACGGCGGTCTTAATCTCAGTGTGCTCGATGGCTGGTGGTGTGAAGGCTATAACGACAAAAATGGCTGGGCGATCGGGGCCGAGATCGAAGATGGCGACAGTGAATTTCAGAACGAAGTGGACGCGTCCAGTCTTTACCAACTCCTCGAGAACCAGATCATCCCGCTCTATTACGCCAAGCCGGACGGCCGCCTTCCCCTCGCCTGGTTGCAGTTGATGCGCGAATCGATTCGCAGCGTCACTCCCACCTTTAACACTCATCGGATGGTGAAGGAGTACACTGAGCGGCTGTACCTCCGCGCCGCCAGGGCTCACGCCGAGTTTTCGCGCGACGGCTGGCAGGCGGCGACTGAGCTGAGTCAGTGGAAGGCGCAGATGAGAAAAGACTGGCCGCAGGTGCGCATCAGCGACGTCCAGATTGGCAATAAGGATCGGCAAAATATCCAGGTGGGCGATTCGCTTCAGGTCTCGGCCCAGGTTCATCTCGGCGCGCTCGACCCCCGGCATGTGCGGGTCGAGGCTTATCACGGCGAAGCGGAAAATGACGCGTTGCGCCATCCTAGCGTGACGGTGCTGGGGGAAGGAAAACGCCTGGAGGGGGATGGAGATTACATTTACGAAGGGACCGTCCCGGCGGCAGAGAGCGGCACCTATGGCTTCAGCGTGCGCGTTGTTCCGACCTATCCGCATTTGCTCCAGGCCCATGAACTCCGGCTCATTGCCTGGGCGTAGGGCGCACCTTCGTCCTTTGCTCCGTTAGTTAACTTTTGCTCCGTCGCTTCACCGGTCCGTCTGATGGCACGCGGAGGCCGCATGAAGGCTTACAAATTCTTTTGCAGTTAGAGCAAAACATTGCTTGCTCAATCTTCAGTATGGCTTATAACTGCGCCATGGATCTATCTCTCAAACAACTGGAAGAAGCAGTGGCCGTTAGACGACAAATCGACCAACTGCGTAGTCGATTACATAGTCTGCTAGGCGGCGCCAGCGCACCGAGCAGTAGTGGCAGTTCAACCGCGTCGAGCGCGCCCCGCGCTCCGCGCAAGCGCCGCGGCGGCCTTTCCGCCGCCGGCCGTGAACGGATCGCTGCCGCCGCCCGCGCACGCTGGGCTCGGGCCAAAGCCGCTGCCGGTCCTGCGTCAAGTGGCAAGAAGTCTGGCGGCAAGAAGAAAAAAGGTGGGATCAGCGCGGCGGGCCGTCGCAAGCTCTCGCAAATGATGAAGGCCCGCTGGGCGGCCCGGCGCAGAGCTCAGGGCTAATTTGTTAGGCAAGTTTCCGCGCGCGCTGGCTGACGCCACCTAGAGCGTCGCCACAGTGCGGATAAACTCTCGATAATCCGCGGCCTCGCCGACTGTTTTGTTCAGTGCGGCGAGCCGCGGATTGTCACTGGGATGCGGCAGGGGCACGCGCTGTGGAATCGCCCCGGCGGCAAAGACGATTTCGTCCCATTGGATCGATTTGATCTGCGAGTTAAAACGGGCCACCGACCGACCGCGAAAGAAAGCCCGCGTATCGGCCGGGGGAGCGAAGATGGCGTGCTTGATTTCTTCTTCGCTGACGAACTGCCGCATCGCTCCTTGCCGGACCAACTCATAATGGAGGCCCTCGTCTGGAACGATGTTATGATATTCGAGATCGATCGATTGCAGCCAGGGATCGATCCAGGATAACTCTTCTTCCCTGAGCAACGCCTCCAGCAACTCTTTCTTCGCTACCCAGTCGACACGGTCCCGGCAGAGCCGGACATCCCTTTCGAGATCGTTTAACACGGTTTCCCATTCCCGAAGCAGCCATTCCACCTCCGCATCGGGATTCCGCGTCGACTTCCTGGCTGCGCCCAGATAGATGCGCTGCACATCGATTGCTGAGATCTTGCGTCCATCCGTCAATTCGATGATCCAGTCGTAAGTCTGGTCGCGGCTGATCGACTTGGTCGCGTTGATCGGCTGCGCAATCTCGATCTGAGGCGCGCCGCCGCGTTCGATCAGGTCGAGCACCAGTGCGGTGGTGCCGATTTTCAACGCCGTCGCCCACTCACTCATGTTCGCGTCGCCAAGGATGACGTGGAAACGCCGGTAGCGGCTGGAGTCCGCGTGCGGCTCATCGCGGGTGTTGACCAGCGGTCGCCGGTTCATCGTATCAATGCTCACCAGGGTGGCGAAAAAATCCGCGCGCTGCGAAATCTGGTAAATCCCGGGCTGCCCCGCGGCACTCTCCGCTTCGATTCCCATCTTGCCCGCCCCGGCGAAAATTTGCCGGGTCACGAGGAAGGGGAGCACGCCGGCGACGATCCGATCCCACGGCACGTCCCGCCGCATCAGGTAATTATCGTGGCAACCATAGCTATGTCCTGAGAAATCCGTGTTGTTCTTGTAAAGGCGCACCGCCTGGTCGTTAGGCAATCTCAGGTTGCGGCGGCGGGCGCACTCCGCCAGGATGCGCTCGCCGGCCTTATCCTGCGCCACCAGTTCGCGCAGGGTGGTGCATTCCGGGGTCGAGTATTCCGGATGGGCGTGATCGTTGTAGAAGCGCGCGCCATTGCTCAGCACCAGGTCGCTTTTGATTTCCTCAAAACTAAGCGGTCGCTTGCGATCGATCTCGAAATAGGCCGACTCATCCGTGTCCTGCAGAAGTTCCGCGGCATGGAAACCACGCGCATCGCGATGCGGGTCTTCCAGATCGTAGTCCCATTTCATGTGCGCGCCGTGTTCCGTGTAACCGCGCACCAGCTCGATCGATTCCGCCACCACATCGATCGACTCCGCTCCGACCACCGTGATCCCATATTCCGTTTCCAATCCGAAGACGCGTCTCATCCTTCGCCAATATATACGCGAGTGCACCGCGGCGCGCCGATGGGAACCGACTCGCAGGGCGGTTGAGGAAGCCTTCTGGCAGCGGCTCCCTAACAAATGCGGGGCAACTGCTCGCCCGAGAGCATGTCCACCACCCGGGTGCCGCCCACGCGCGTCTTCATGACCACGAAACCGGCGTGATCGCTCACCACCTCCCCGATGAGGGCGGCTTCTTTGCCTAACGGATGCTGACGCATGGCGGCCAGCGCCGCTTCCGCGTCGTCCGGCGGGACGATCGCGATCAGTTTTCCTTCGTTCGCGACATACAAAGGATCGAGCCCGAGGATCTCGCACGCGCCTTTGACTTCCTCGCTAATCGGAATGGCAGATTCCTGCAGGATGATACCGACGCCGGCTGCCTGCGCGATCTCCGTCAAAGCGCTGGTCACGCCGCCGCGCGTCGGATCGCGCAGGACGTGAACATCGCCGCAGGCCGCCAGGAGGTCCTGCACCAGTCCGTTGAGCGCGGCCGTGTCACTCGCGATCTCGGTTTCAAATTCCAATCCTTCACGGACCGACATAATCGCGATCCCGTGCACCGCCACCGACCCGCTGAGGATGACTTTGTCGCCCGCCCGAGCCCGCGCGGGATGGATGGTGACGCCCTTGGGCACGAGGCCAATCCCGGCCGTGTTGATGAAGATTTTGTCGGCCTTGCCGCGGTCCACGACCTTCGTATCGCCAGTCACCAACTGCACGCCCGCCTCATCCGCGGCCGCGCGCATGGATTGCACGACGCGCCAGAAATCCTCCATCGGCGTCCCTTCCTCGAGGATGAACCCGACCGACAAGTAGAGCGGGCGCGCGCCGCACATCGCGAGATCGTTGACCGTCCCGTGCACGGCCAGTTTTCCAATGTCGCCGCCCGGGAAAAAAATCGGACTAACGACGAAGGAATCCGTGCTGAAGGCGACCCGTTCGCCGCCTAACGGGAAAATGGCGCCGTCATGCATCGGCGCGAGCAGTTCGTTGGCAAACTGCGGCACGATGATCTTCGAAATTAGCTGGTGACTCAGCTTCCCTCCGCTCCCGTGGGCGAGCACGATCTCCCGGTAATCGGCAATCGGAAGCGGGCAGGAGGCGGTGAGAAGTGAGTCGGTGGCTTCGTCCACGCTTTTACTCTAATGACGAATTCCGAATGACGAAGCTCGAATCAATGACGAACGACCAAGTTTGCAGGATCGCCCGCTTCGTCATTCGGAATTCGGCTTTCCTTCGGATCTCGTCATTCGGCCTACGTCATTCCGTCAGGTGACGTCTTCCGCGCCGAGGGCGATGTGAACCAAATCCCAGATAATGTGCACGGCGGTGGCGTGCGCTTCCTGGATGCGGTGGATGCTGTAGGAAGGAACGATGTAGCAGTAATCGGCGACCGCGGGAAAACGGCCGCCGTCCTTGCCCGAGAAGGCGACGGTCAGGAGCTGCTGCTCGCGCGCTGTTTCCAGCGCGTAAATGAGGTTGGGCGACTTGCCGCTCGTGCTGAAGACCATCGCGATGTCGTTAGGCGTGGCGTGCAGCCGGAGCTGATTGACGTAGACGCGGGTGAAATCGAGGTCGTTGCTGATCGCCGTCATGGTCGCGATGTCGGTCATGAGCGGGATGGCGGGGAAAGCGAGTCGTTTTTCGATGATCGGATGATTGAACTCGACCGCGATGTGAAGCGCGTCGCAGAGACTGCCGCCGTTGCCCATGACGAAGAGCCGGCCCCCTTTGTCGAATCGTGCTGCCAGGGCGCGCGACATCTGATCGAGTGAGTCGGCGTAATGAGAGAAAAATTTCTCCTTCGTCGCCATGCTCTCGCCGCATTTGCGCAGCACTTTTTCGCGAAACGGCTCCGTCAGCCGCTCGGTAGCCGTCTCGAGCGAAGCGCTCATGCCTAGTTCGCCCGGGCGAGGGTCGCTGCCTCTTTCGAGGTGGCCGCCGGCTTTTGCAGATGACGGCCGTAGGCGTAATAGGCGGCGCAGGCGCCCTCCGCCGAGACCATCGTCGCGCCTAACGGATGCTCCGGCGTGCAGAGCGAACCAAAGGCGGGACAATCGTGTGGTTTCTTTACCCCGCGCAGGACCAGGCCGCTAATGCAGATTTCCGGTTCCCTGGTGTCGATTTCTTGCACGTCGAAAATGCGCTCGGCGTCGTGCTCGCGAAATTCGTAGCGCAGCTTGTAGCCGCTTTTTGGAATCGAACCGACGCCGCGCCATTTGCGGTCGCCCACTTCGAAAACCTTGTTGACCAGGTCCTGTGCGACCTGATTTCCGTCGCGGCTAACGACGCGCGGATATTGATTTTCGACCTCCGCCTTGCCGGCTTCGAGCTGGCGCAGGGTCATGAGCGTGCCTTCGAGAATATCGATCGGCTCGAAACCGGTGATCACAATCGGTACCCGGTAACGGGCCGCGATTGGCTCGTACTCCCGATAGCCCATCACCGTGCAGACATGACCTGGTCCGAGGAATCCCTGCACGCGATTGAGCGGCGATTGCAGGATGGAAGCGATCGCCGGTGGGACGAGCACGTGCGAGACGAGTACGGAAAAGTTCTTGATCCCCTGCTCGCGCGCCTGCCAGACCGACATCGCATTGCCAGGCGCGGTGGTCTCGAAACCGATCGCGAAGAAGACGACTTTTTTCTCCGGATTGGCGCGCGCGATCTTCAGACAATCGATCGGCGAATAGACGACGCGGACGTCGGCGCCGCGCGACTTCAAAATGAGGAGATCGTCCCTTGAGCCGGGCACGCGCAGCATGTCGCCAAAGGAACAAAAAATGACGTCCGGCCGGCGCGCGATCTCGAGCGCCTTGTCGATCATTTCCAGCGAGGTTACGCAAACCGGACAGCCCGGGCCGTGGACCAGCTCGACCTCGGAAGGGAGTAACCGGTCGATGCCGTACTTCACGATCGAGTGAGTTTGTCCGCCGCAGACTTCCATCAAGACCCATGGTTTGGTCACGGTGCGCTTGATTTCATCGACGATCGTTTTGGCGAGCGCTTCGTCGCGGTATTCGTCGAGATACTTCATGGGACACGAGAAGCAATTGGTTCGCCCGCGCGATCGGCTGGGTCTGAAGGATGTTTGCCGTTGGTGGAAATCGGGGTCGTCGGGGCTGAGCCATCGTCCCGCACATCGGGGATGTCGAGCTCCTGGAGTTGCTCCATGCGCTCGAGTGCCTGGTAAGTCCGGGCCGCTTCCGCTTCATCGACCTTGCTGAGCGCGAAGCCGACGTGGACCAAAACGTAATCGCCGAGTGCGACCTCCGGAGTGTATTCGAGGCAAACCTGTTTCACGATCCCGCCGAAATTGGCTTTGCCCATCCTGACGCCGTTCGGATCCGCGCTGATTTCAATGAGTTTACCGGGAATCGCCAGACACATGTTCCGTCTTCCTTTCGTTGGGGGCGGCGACCTTGCTGATCGCCACTCCGTCGCAGACTAATACTCTATCACCGCGCACGGCGTCCGTCAGGAGTCCAAGAGGTATTTTTTGAGTCGCCCCGTGCACTCGAATCCTCCCGACGGGCAGGCCGTTTTCCGAGGAGACTTCGATGAGTTCGCCATAAAGCAGATTCATTTAAACTCCCGGAGAGGGCTCGTGGCGAGCCAAACCTGCCCGAGCGCGATCCCACCATCGTTAGGCGGGACGCGTTGCTGCCAGTAGGGCTGAATCCCTGCGGTCAAGAGCTGTTCAATCACGCGCTCGGTCAAATAACGGTTCTGAAAACATCCGCCGCTCAGGGCGACTTTGGACGTATCAAGGTGTCGGGCAACCGCCAGAATCATCTCGGCGAGGGTGTTGTGGAAGCGGGCGGCGATCACTCCGGTTGGCGTCCTTCGACGCCGATCCTCCAGGAGCGAACGCAGGGTTGGTTCCCAATCGATCACGAGCGGTGCTCTCTCGTGCCAGGCAAAGCCGTAGCTCTCATCGATCCCGTCCTCGACGGCGAACTCAAGCTCCATTGCCGCCTGACCCTCGAAAGTCGAACGAGTGCGTAATCCGACGAACGCCGCCACCCCATCAAAGAGTCGGCCGGCGCTCGAAGTGATCGGAGAATTAACCTGCTTTCGCAGCATGCCGCGCAGCGTCTTCCGCTCGGCCGGCGTGAAATCCGCGAGCAGGTCGTCCCGCTGCCACAATTCGTCGCCGAAAATTTCATGGAGCATACCGAGCGCGCTGCGACGCGGTTCTTTCACGGCGGCTTCTCCTCCCGGCAGGCGAAAAGTGCGGAAATGGGCGGCGCGCCGGCAGGAGTTTTCCTGCACGAGAAAGAATTCGCCGCCCCAGATGGTGCGATCCAGGCCGTAGCCGGTTCCGTCCCAGGCCACGCCGAGGAGCGGAGGTATGATTTCATTTTCCGCCATGCAGGAAGCGATGTGCGCCCAATGATGCTGCACCGCGACCTTTGGACCAGGCTGCTGCCGCGCGTATTTGGTCGAGAGATATTCCGGGTGGAGATCGTGGGCGATCACCTCCGGTTTCGCCTCGTAGAGGCGCGGCAGGTCCGCGGCCGAACGGGTAAACGCGTCGTGCGCTTGTTTGGTCGCGAGGTCGCCAATGTGCTGACTAACGAAAACGTCCCGCCCCAGGCTCAGCGCCACGGTGTTTTTCAGATGTGCCCCGACAGCCAGCACGGTCGGTCGGGCGCGCTGCAGCGTGATCGGGAGCGGCGCGTAACCGCGGGCGCGGCGCAGCATCATCTCCCGCCCGTGCATGACCCGAACAATGGAATCATCCACGTGCCTAACGATCGGGCGGTTGTGCACGAGAAAGAAATCGGCCAGGCCGCGGAGGCGCTCTCGCGCCTCGTCTTCCTCCGTGCAGATCGGCTCCTCGCTCAGATTACCGCTCGTGGCCACGACCGGGAAATTCAATTCGCGCAGGAGAAGATGATGGAGCGGTGAAGAGGGAAGCATGACGCCGAGATTGGGATTTCCAGGAGCAAGAGACCCGGCCAGCGAAGAGCTGGCCCGCGCCAGCAAGACGATCGGCGCCTCCGGCGAAGTGAGCAGACGCTCTTCGAGTTCGGAGATTGCGCATTGCCCGCGCACCTCTTCGAGCGACGGAAACATGACTGCGAACGGTTTTTCTTCGCGATGCTTGCGCTCGCGCAGGCGCTGCACGGCCTCGTCGCTGCGCGCATCGACGAGCAGTTGAAAACCGCCGACGCCCTTCAGCGCGACGATTTGACCAGAACGAATCGCTGCCGTGGCCGGGCGGAGGGCGGCATCTGCCCGGGCCACGCTTTTGCCTAACGAGTCCCAAAGTTGCAGCGCTGGACCGCAACGCGGGCACGCGATTGGTTCAGCGTGGAAGCGGCGGTCGGCCGGATCGCGGTATTCGCAGGCGCAATCCTCGCACATCGGGAATTTCTTCATCGCGGTGTTGGTGCGATCGTAGGGCAGCGCTTCGATGATGGAAAAGCGCGGCCCGCAATTGGTGCAGTTCGTGAAGGGATAGCGAAAGCGGCGATCGCCCGGGTCGAAAATCTCGGCCAGACAATCCGCGCAGGGCGCGATGTCCGGCAAAATCAGCGCGCTCTTCCCGCCGTCATCGGTACTCTCGCGAATTTCGAAACCCTCGTAGCCGAGCGCGTCGAGCTGGGACGACTCGCAACTTTGAATCAGGGCGCGCGCCGGTTGCTCCGCTCGGAGACGGCGCGCGAATTCGGCCAGGATCTCGGGCTTGCCTTCGACTTCGAGAAAGACGCCTTCCGCGGAATTGAGCACCCAGCCGTCCAGCCCCAGATTCCTGGCCAGACGATAAACGAAAGGCCGAAACCCCACGCCCTGGACCGCGCCGCGGAGCACCATTTTCAGGCGGACGCGATGCGTCGTCGCGGCCAGTTCCGTCTTCACCTAACGAAAAGACGGTCGACGAAACCAATCTGGTAAACCAGGAAGCAGCCGAAACCGAGACTGAGCACGCCGGCCGCCGTGCCGAGCTGGCGGTGGAGGAACTGGAACCGGGTCGAATAGGAGACCGGCACCGCGATCGCGGCCGTGATCAGCATCATCCCGGCGATGACCCCGAGGCCGAAGATCACAAGATAAGCCATGGCCCAGATCGGGTCGTGAATGATCGGCAGAACCAGGAGCGCGACCGCGGCCGAGCCGGCAAGTCCGTGCACGGTGCCGATGATCAAGGGGCGGAGCGACTGGTAAAACCTCGAGCTGCCAAACCAGCGGTCCAGCCTGGCCGGTGGAACGGCGTCTTCGCGATGCCCATGGGTCGCGCCTTCGTGTCCATGGGCATGGCTGTGCACGTAATCGCCGTGGCGATGCGGGTGCTGATGAACTCCATCGTGGTCGCGGCCCGCGCTCGCGCTCTCGACCGCGCGAAAAGTCGCGTTCAGGTTCAATGCCCCGAGCAGGATCAACATCAGGGCCACGCAAAATTCCAAACTCATCCCCAGCCGTTCCGGAACGACGATCCCGAAGAGGATGATGGCGCCGCCGATGACGAGCAGCGTCAGGCTGTGTCCGATGCCCCAGAAAATTCCCGTCCAGGCCGCGCTCCCAATGTGGCGCTGCCGGCTCACGATGGTCGTGACCGCGATGACATGATCGGAATCGGTCGCGTGCCGCATGCCGAGAAAAAAACCGAAGAGCAGGATCGGGAAGAGTGTCCTCATGAGAGGGCGCCGGCAATTTCGTTAGGCATAAATCGGACCGAGCGGATGGCGCATTCTTCGCCCTCGATGACGCGCGCTGTTTTGCCGCAGCCGGGGCACTCGAGGGTGGCCACGGGCACCCCATGCAGGGCGCCGTCCCAATATTTCGGCAGTCCGCTGTAGGAGCAATCCGGGCAGGCGACTTTGCCCAGGACCGGCTCGATCGTCAGGCGGGAACCGGCGATCGGCATCTCGGTGATGATCGACTCGTAGCAGAAGCGCAGTTGCTCCTCCTCGATCTGGGTGAACTCGCCGATCGCGACCCGAACTTCGACAATTTTCTTGTCCGGATTTTTCTCCGCAAAATCGAGCAGCTTTTCGACCAACCCGGACGCGATCGAAAACTCATGCATGTGGAGGAAATGACTAATGACCAATTACGAATGACGAATTAATGACCAACGACGAAGCCCGAATTTGGTCATTCGTATTTCGGGTTTCCTTCGTCATTGGGCATTTGAAATTCGTCATTCCTCAAACCGCGAGCAAAGTTGCCGCGACTTCGTCCAGACCGGTGCCGTTCTTGCAACTCGTGGGGATAACCTTGATGTCCGGTTTGAGTACATGGACGTCGTTGGTCAACTGCTCGACGCTCACTTCCATCGCTTCCGCGAGATCGATCTTGTTGATCACAACGAGCTGCGCGCCGAGGAACATGTGCGGATGTTTCCGCACCATCCAGGGGCCTTCTGTCACGCTCACGACGACCACGCGGGCCTTCGAGCCGAGCGGAAATTCCGCCGGGCAAATGAGGTTCCCGATGTTCTCGATGAAGATCAGCTTCAGGTTGTCGAGCTTGATCTTGCGCAGGCCTTTGCCGACGAGGTTGGCATCGAGATGACAGCCATTGATCGTCGCGATTTGGACGACCGGCACATTCTGTTTCGAGATCGCGTCGGCGTCATTGCTCGTGGTCGCGTCTCCGTTGAAAACCGCGACGCCCATCCGGTCCTTTAACCTCTCGACCAGCTTCGTGATAAGTGTCGTCTTGCCGGAACCGATTGCGCCCATGAAGTCGATCGCGGTGATTCCGCTCCGGTCGAGCAGCGCCCGATTCTCTTGCGCCAGCTTGGCGTTCGCCTCGAGCAGACTGTGCTCCAGTTCGATGTCGTAGATCTCGTCCGGTGACGCTTCGAGCATCACCTGCGCTGCGCTTTCCTGGGCCATGATCAGCGAGCCAGGCCGGCGAGAGCGGTCGGAGTGTGCATCTGCTTCAGCACCTTCCCGCCGCCGAGATACATGTGGACGCCGCAGGGCAGACAAGGATCGAAGCTGCGCACCGCGCGCATGATATCAATGCCCTTGAAGTTGTCCGGGCCGTTCTCCTCGAAGATCGGAGTGTTTTGGACCGCGTCTTCGTAAGGCCCAGGCGTGCCGTAAATGTCGCGCGGATTCGCGTTCCACGGCGTCGGCGGATACGGATGGTAGTTGGCGATCTTGCCTTTGCGGATAACCATGTGATGCGACAACACACCGCGCACCGCTTCGTGGAAACCGCAGCCGATGGCTTCATCTGGCACTTTGAATGGGGTGAAGGTCGCGGTCCGTCCGGCATGCACTTCCGCCATCGCCTTCTCGAGGAAGTAAAGGGCGCAGCAGGCGGCGTAAACCTGGAAGTAAGTGCGCGCGCGGTCGCGTTCGATCGCGTTGCTCCATTTCGGCACTTTCCATTCGAACTCGACTTCGCCTTTCAACGCGGTCTTCGGGAGACGCATCTTCACGCTGTGGCCGGTCGCCTCGACGTAGCCAATGTTAACCAGCTTCGCGAGCGCCGTCGCCCAGAGACGTGCAATCGGGCCGCCGCCAGTGTCCATCGCCAGATGATCGCCGGTCCGCTTGTCGAGCCAGCGCGGAGACATGACCCAGGTGTAGTTGCCCCCGAAGTCGCGCCGTTGCGGCTTCGGAATCGTAGTCTGATTCCAGGGATGCTTTTTGTCGACCGGATTGCCTAACGGATCGTTTTTGACGAAGGTCTCGGAGTTATCCCAATCGTCGTAGTAGGACGAACCGAGCAGGATGCGAATGCCGAGGTTGATATCGACGAGGTTGGTGGTGACCAGCTCGCCGTCGATCACCATGCCGGGCGTGACAAACATGGCGTTGCCCCACTTTTCCATCGTTTTGTAGTCGTAATCGCAAACGTCTGGATCCTGGAACGATCCCCAGCAGGCGGTCAGGATGCGCCGGCGGCCGACTTCTTCATAACCCGGCAGCGCCTCGTAGAAGAAATCGAAGAGATCGTCATGCAGTGGCAGGCACCGTTTCATGAACTCGATGTAACGCATCAAGCGGACGGTGTAGTCGGTGAAGATCTGGATCGATGGGACGGTCCCGACCCCGCCGGGATAGAGCGTCGAGGGATGGACGTGGCGTCCTTCCATCAAGCAGAACATCTCGCGCGTGTAGCGACTGACGTGCAGGGTCTCGCGATAGAATTCACCGGAGAACGGATTAAGCGCTGTCATGATGTCGGCGATTGTTCGATAGCCGTGATCATTGGAGTGCGGTGCGAGCGTCGTCTGCGCCTTGGCCCAGACGCTCGGGTTGGTCTCCTTCACCATCATTTCGCAAAAGTCGACGCCGACGAGGTTATCCTGGAAGATATTATGATCGAACATGTACTCGGCCGCTTCGCCGAGGTTGACGATCCATTCGGCCAGGGCCGGCGGTTTGACGCCGTAGGCCATATTCTGCGTGTAGACCGAACAGGTCGCATGGTTATCGCCGCAGATGCCGCAGATCCGGCTGGTGATGAAGTGGGCATCACGCGGATCTTTGTTCTGCATGAAGATGCTGTAGCCGCGGAAGATCGATGAGGTGCTGTAGCACTCGACGACTTTCTTCGAGTCGAAATCGATCTTGGTATAGATGCCGAGGCTGCCGACGATCCGGGTAATAGGATCCCACGACATCTCGACAATGTTACCGGATGGGGCGGAGGATTTGGTGGCGGGTGCGGTTAGGATATCAGGCATTTTAGTGGTCCAGTTGAGTTAGCGATTTCGAAGTCCCATTTTAGTTGCGCGCGTAATTTCTTGGCTCATAGCCGGTTGTGAGTTCCGCCCGCGGATGACGCCATTTCGGTTCCTTGTTGACGGTCGTGTTGGTGATGGCGCGCAGCTTGCGGAGCGCGCCGCCCCAAAGACCTACGACCTTGGTCGACAAGGAGGCCCCCGGAGGCGCATCCATAAACGGCATGAACTTGTCGGGGAATCCCGGCATGGTGCAGCCGATGCAGATTCCACCCACGTTAGGGCAACCACCGATCCCGGCCATCCAGCCGCGCTTGGTTACGTTACAGTTCACCACCGGACCCCAGCAACCGATTTTGACGAGGCATTTCGGTGAACCATACTCATGGGCGAAATCGCCCTGCTCATAGTAACCGGCGCGGTCGCAACCTTCGTGGACCGTCTTGCCGAAGAGCCAGGTGGGTCTAAGTTGTTCGTCCAGCGGGATGAGCGGAGCCAGACCCGCGACCTGATAAAGGAGATAGAGCAGTGTCTCCATCATGTTATCCGGTTGGACCGGGCAGCCCGGCACATTCACGATCGGCAGGCCGGCTTTCGAACGCCAGCCCCAGCCGAGATAGTCAGCCAGACCCATCGCGCCCGTCGGATTGCCTTCCATGGCATGAATGCCGCCGTAGGTGGCACAGGTTCCGCAAGCCACAATTCCCAGGGCTTTCGGAGCGAGCCGATCGATCCACTCATTGGTCGTAATCGGCTGCCCCGTGTCGGGGTCGGTGCCGAGAGCGGCCCAATAGCCTTCCTTCTTAATCTTCTCGTTCGGGATTGAGCCTTCCATGACGAGAACGAACGGGTCGAGCTTGCCAGCGGCGGCATCGAACCAGTGTTTCATGAATTCGTCGCCGACCTCGTAGGCAATCACCGGATTGTGCACATGCACTTTGGGCAGCCCGGGAATATTGCCCATGACCAGATCCTCGATGCTGGGTTGCGTCGCGGCCGTGATCGACACGGAGTCACCGTCACAACCCAATCCCGTCGTCATCCAGATGACATGAATTTCCTTAACCGCCGATTCCCGATGCTTGAAGGGTGTGTTAGCTGCTACCATAGGTCTTGTTCTCCCCGGCGGCGCGATCCGGATTCATTCCCGGTCGGGTCGCTACTTTGTTCAATTGCGACTTACATACTGAAAAATGGTGATGAAATTGCGAAAAAAATTACATGTCGCGCAACCGAAAGTAGCGCCGCAGCTCCGGAATCGCGGAGAGGAATGAGACCACGGCGAAAAGGACGATTCCGCCTAACAATACCAGCCAGCAAATTTCTGCTGTATTCATGTCTTCTTCTTTCATTCGGTTTTATTCAAGGAATCGTTTCACACTCGCGAATCGATTGTGGCGACCGTGCTTCCGGTCCCTTTAAAATATTGCCAATGAGCGACTCGATCAGCTCGATCGCGGGCTGGACCGCGGCCTGAACCTTTTCGCTCAATCCCATCGCGCCTTCCTCGGCCTCGAGAATTGCCGGCTCACAACCAACCACCCGTAACCACCCCGGCGCACCGCCTAACGAGCGGACCAGTTGCAGAACGCGAACCGGATTCATGCTATGAGCATTTACCGCCTCGTCGGGTAACTCGTCCAGTTTTTTTTGATCGGGTTCGATCAAATAAATGGTGCCCGGCGCGCTGCCTTGTGGACTGGCATCCAC
>DATMNS010000060.1:0-3055 GCA_035568735.1 Chthoniobacterales bacterium
TCCAGACCTTTGGCGGTAACGGGCATCGGCTTATCTCCTCCTATTCATCGTTGTAATCAAGGTGTCCGCCATCGTCGCCGGCGTATCCGCGACCGCGATGCCCGCGGCCTTGAGCGCTTCGATCTTGCCCGCGGCTGTTCCCTTTCCACCGGAAACGATGGCGCCTGCGTGGCCCATGCGGCGCCCGGCAGGCGCGGTCGCTCCGGCGATGAAGGCGGCGACCGGTTTCCGGCAGTTATCCTTGATCCAGGCAGCAGCTTCCTCTTCCGCCGCGCCGCCGATCTCGCCGATCAAAATCATCGCTTCGGTCTTTGGATCGTCGTTGAAAAGTTTCACCGCGTCGAGATGCGACATGCCGTTGATCGGATCGCCGCCAATGCCGATGCAAGTCGACTGGCCGTAGCCACGCGATGTGAGTTGCCAGACCGCTTCGTAGGTCAGGGTGCCGCTGCGCGAGATGACTCCGACGTTGCCCGGCTTGTGAATGTAGCCAGGCATGATGCCGATTTTGCATTCGCCTGGCGTGATGATGCCCGGGCAATTCGGCCCGATAAGCCAGGATTTTTTGCCGGCCATTTCCGCTTTCACCCGCATCATGTCGATCACTGGAATGCCTTCGGTGATGCAAATGACCAGCTCGACGCCAGCATCAACCGCTTCCAAAATCCCATCAGCCGCGCCCGCGGCCGGAACGAAGAGCACCGAAACGTTGCAACTCGTCGCCTGGCGCGCTTCCCAGACCGTGTCGAAAACCGGCACCTTGTTTTCAAATTTCTGTCCGCCTTTTCCCGGCGTGACCCCGGCCACGACGTTGGTGCCGTATTCCATGCACTGCCTGGCGTGGAATCCGCCTGCGCTGCCGGTAATCCCCTGCACGCAGAGCCGGGTGTTTTTATCGACGAGGACTGACATGGGTGAAATGACGAATGTCGAATGTCGAATGTCGAAGGAATGACCAAGGTCGAATGACGAAATGCGGACCGCGATAGCCGTTCTTTTCGGATTTCGTCATTCGGATTTCCCTCGTCATTCGGCATTCGTAATTCGTCATTTTTTTCGCTTATGAACCATCAGCTTGTTCCCGTCCGGATCGCGGAATTGCGCCATCCAGCAAACGGGCGTTTCCGTTTTTTCCATGTCGAATACGACGCCACGCTCCTTCAGAGTTGCAATCGTTGAATCGATGTCGTCCACCTCGAAAGCGATCGATGTCCCGTCGCGCGATGGATCCCAGCCGGGCCAGCAGCCGACGCCGATCGTGGTCGCGCCGAGGTCGTATTCGATCCATGCGCCTTCCATCGCCGTCATGCCGGGCTTCAACTCCAGCGTCTCCTGGTAAAAATTCCGCGCGCGTTCCTTGTCACTCACCGCGATGGCTACGAATGCAACCTCCTTGATCATCAGCAGGGTCCTTTCTCGTTTTCTGGTTTTAGTTTGTGAATAATTAGCTTGTTGCCATCCGGATCCCGCACGACCGCCATGCGACAGCACGGACTTTCTATCCCCTCGGCAGCAATATCTGCTTTCGCGTCTTTCAGGCTTTTGATCGCCGCCTCGAAATCCTCGACTTCAATGGCCACACTCGTCCCATCCTCGGATGGCTTCCACTGGTCGCCGACGTTGCCGATCGCGAGGGTGTCGGGGCCGATCTCGTATTCAATCCAGACCCCTTGGTTGAACTCAGCCGACGGCTTGAGCCCAAGCACGCCTTCGTAGAAAGCGCGCGCGCGTTTGAGGTCGGTCACGGGAATGCCGGTGAAGGCGATCTTCTTTGCTTTCATCGTTGTTGCTGCGCGGCTTTGACGACTTTCTGCGCGGCGTCGGCGAGATCGTCCGCGGCGATGACCGCGAGACCGCTCTGCGCGATTAATTTTTTCCCGGCATCGACGTTGGTCCCTTCCAGCCTAACGACCAGCGGGACCGGCAACCTGACCGCCTTGACCGCGTTGATGATCCCCTGTGCGATAACGTCGCACTTCATGATCCCCCCGAAGATGTTGACAAGGATCGCCTTCACGTTCTCGTCGGAAATGAGGAGCTTGAACGCTTCCGTCACCTGCTCCTCGGTCGCGCCGCCGCCGACATCGAGGAAGTTGGCCGGCCTGCCGCCGTAAAACTTGATGATGTCCATTGTCGCCATGGCGAGGCCGGCGCCGTTCACAAGGCAGGCAATGTTACCGTCGAGCCCGATGTAGTTGAGCCCGTGCTTCGAGGCCTCGACTTCGCGCGGATCTTCCTCCGCCGTGTCGCGCATCGCGGCGATCTCCGGATGCCGGTAGAGCGCGTTGTCGTCGAAGTTGAATTTCGCGTCGAGCGCCAGCACTTCTCCGTTCTTCGTCACGACGAGCGGATTCACTTCCACCATCGAGCAATCCGACTCGACGAAGGTGCGATAAAGCGCGGCGAAAAGTTTCGCGGCCGGTTTGATTTGATCCGATTTGAAGCCGAGTTGCTTCGCCAGTTTGCGCGTCTGGAAGGGTTGCAACCCGGCCAGCGGATCGATCGGTTCGCGCATGATTTTCTCCGGCGATTTCTCGGCCACGGTTTCGATTTCCACGCCGCCTTCGGTGCTCGCGACGATCAAGGGCGCCGCGGTCGCGCGATCGAGCAACACGGCAAAATAAATCTCCCGCTCGATCTCCACGGAAACCGCGACCAGCACCTTGTTCACTACGCGCCCGGCCGGACCGGTCTGGTGGGTGACGAGCGTTTGGCCGAGCATTTTCCCGGCGACTTCCCGCGCTTCCGCGGGTGACTTCACAAGGTGCACGCCACCTTTGAAACCGTTCGCGAAAGTCCCCTTTCCGCGCCCGCCGGCATGCACCTGCGCTTTCACGACGAGATCGTTCGTGCCGAGTTCGCGCGCGATCTGTTCCGCTTCCTCTGCCGTGGTCGCAACCTTCCCGCCCGGGGTCGCAGCACCGAACTTTTGCAGCAATTCCTTCGCCTGATATTCATGAATGTTCATGCGCGGGACGGTTGGACAGACGAGCAATTAGCTCGCGAAACGCAGGCCAGCAACGGAATTTTCCCCGTCGGATTCGCCGCTCACGGC
>DATMNS010000061.1:0-4010 GCA_035568735.1 Chthoniobacterales bacterium
GATGGTGAGGGGGATTTGCGGCGTGGTTTCTTTGATCATGTTTCCTCCTTTGATAATTTGGTTGTCGGCCAAAACCGAACGTCATTCAATTCGGCCGGCGGTTTGTGAACGGCTGACTTCCTTGCGCCCGCCTCTAAAGCAGGCGGGTCTATTAAGTTCGTGCCGAATGACTCGGCCGGACTTCCGCGTTGCCTCAGCGTATCGAGATCACCACGGGATCACTTTGCGGTCTCGCCAAAACTTTCCCGTTTCGCCTTGTGGCGCGTCCGCCGCGAGCCAGACAATTCCGGATGCACCTTCGACCACGGAACGGGTCGCGTTTGCGCCACCCATATCTGTTCGGACCCAGCCGGGACAGACGGAATTGACCGCAAAATCTGGGAGGGCGGCGGCGAGTTGGACGGTGACGCCGTTCAGCGCTGTTTTCGAAATGCAGTAGGCGGGCGCCCAACCGTCGGCGCCGTCGGTCAGTTGTCCGCCGCCGCTGGAAACATTGACGATCCGCGGATTGTCGCTCTTTCTCAGGAAGGGCAGGAAAGCCTGCGAGACGAGGAGCGCCCCGAGCGTATTGGTTCGCAGCGTCGTCTGGAACATTTCCGCGCTGAGCGCGAGCACATCCTTGTCTTCATCGAGGAGAATGCCGGCGTTGTTTACCAGTGCGTCGAGGCGATCGCTTTGCCTGGCAAATTCTTCGGTTGCGCGCTGGACGCTTTCCGGCTGGGAGACGTCGATCTCAAGAAAGGAAATCTTTCCCTGATTTTTTCCCTCCTGGTTGAGCTTTTCCGCCGCCACCTTGCCGGCCTTTCGATCGCGCGCGCCGAGAAACACCCGAAAACCTTCGCGCACAAGTTGGCGCGCCACTTCGAACCCGATCCCTTTATTTGCGCCGGTCACGAAGGCGGCTCTTTGGTTTTGTCGCATTCACGAAATTGCGACGTCTGCCTTTGGAAATCAAAACCCCAAATGAGCAATCCGTCGCCGTTTGTCGGTGACCATGAACCGACCGACATCGCAGGGGCCGCGTATTAATGTGTCGTCGTCGATTTCCATTCGCCGCGGAGTGAATCAGAATCCGTTTTTTGACCAGGTTTCGGTCCACGCTTCCAATTCGCACGAGCAGGGCATTCGGCGAGTCACCGAATGCGACACGCGAGTCGCGTATGCTCCCCAACCTGATTTCTGAGGGCCGCAGCCTAACGAATCATTCCTCCAGCGGCTCGAAGCCGGCGAACATGTCCTCCGCTTCGGGGAGAGTCTTGAGCGGGACGCAATCGATCACGGCGAACATCTCGCCCCAGAAGGCGAGAACGTTGGGATTCTTGTGCGCGGCGTCGATCGCGGCCTGCGATTTCCATTCGGAGACTTCGATGATGGTGCCGTCGCGACAACGCATGATCACGGGCACGCGCTCGGTCACGAGTCCTTCGCCGCGCAGGAGCGGCATGCGCCGCCGGACGAGCGCCAGAACCTCCTCGCTTGTTTTGCCGGGCTTCGGTTTGTAAGCGACGATCACGATTATTCCGCTCATGACCGCATTCTAGCGCGATCGCATTTTCCGGCAACGGCACGATTTGCTTCGGAGACGCGCAATTCGCTGGGACCCGCCTCGTTGGTTTAACATGTGCACGCTGTGACGGCCGGCTAACGGCAGGCGACGCGCCTGCCCTACAGGCGATTTGTTGCGTTCCTGCTCTTGCGAGATCATCCAGCGCCGATCACCCGTTGGCGGTCTGGGCCAGAACGATGACGAGATCGACCAGCGGCCAGGCGGCAAGCGCGGCGACGAAACCAAAAAGGAACAACTCCATGGGTTCGTCTCGTCCGTGTTTGATCCGCATTTCCGCCATCATCCTGCGAAACGCGCGGACTGACCGCCGGCTGGGGCGATGCCGGGAGCGGCCGAGCGTTGCGTCCGGTGGCGACCGGAAGAAATAGTCGGTCGCCGGGCGGACGCGACGACTTTCTGCTCGACGGTCGTGCCGGGCGAGCCGGTGTTCGGTAGTAAAGATAGAGGTTGGCTTCATACTGTTTTGGTGAGTTGTGGTTTCCGAGAGTTTCGAGTTCTCTTCACTGGAACGAAGGAAGAACGCTCCGCAGGACAAAGGTTGGGCCAGAGAATTCGCCGCGGGCGATCCGGTGGTCGACCCCGAAATGCTTCGGGGCAGGTCAGACGCCGATCGCAGACTGCCGTAGCCGGGCGTTCTGAATCGAAGTGGTGGTTTGCATGATAAGGAAAACTAAACCGGCCGGGCGGGCTGTCGACTTCCGCCGCGTTACATTCAGGTGACTTTCTCCTGCGAGCGCCCCGGGAAGTTGCCCAAGGGGCTCTCATCAAGTGCGCCGGAAACAGCTAACTCGAGATCGAAACGCGGAAAGGAACAAGGAAGGGGGATTAGGAATTGCGCAAAGGAGGCCTGAAAAACGCCGGCTTCCAATGCTCGATAATTTCGGCGACAAACCGCGCGGCCGCGACTAGCGTCGCTGGAAAACCAACTGGAGAAGAACATTATGGGATTACTCGATTCACTTCTCGGCGATGCCGCCGGAAAAGCGACAGCGGCCGGCGGCACAGAAGCGGCGGTCGCCGCCGTGATTGGCACGGTGCTGACCCAAAATGGCGGTGTCCAAGGGCTGATGAACAAATTCTCGCAAGGCGGCCTCGGCGGGGTTTTCTCGTCCTGGGTCAGTACGGGGGAAAACCAGGCCGTCTCCGCGTCGCAGCTTCAAAACGTGCTCGGCTCCGAACAGGTCCAGGCGTTGGCTGCGAAGCTTGGGGTTGATCCCGCGACCGCGTCGGGATTGCTTGCCCAATTCCTGCCAAAGGTCGTGGATAAATTGACACCCACCGGCCAGGTCGATCCGAACGCGGATCATCAACAAGGCCTCGCAGCGCTCTTGCCCTCACTCCTCCAGGAACTCGGCGGTCAGAGTCATCAGCCCTGACGGATACTTCCTGGTTCGCGACAAAAAAACCTGGCTTTAAAGGAGCCTGTCCGCCAACGGGGGACGCTCGCTGATTCTGAAAATCAAGACGAGCGTAGAAACGAACCTCGCGGAGCCAGTCGCTTCGCTTCGCGGCCACGAACTCGTTTACTCGTTAGGCAACGCTACTTCGTCACCGTGAAGTAAAGCTTGCCCTGGGCAAAGTCGATGATGCCCCAGCTTTGCCCGATGAAGTCCATGCCGAGCAAACCGACCACTCGGCCTCCCGTGGGCAGAAGAAAAGGTACGGGTTGCACCTGCACTTTGGGACGATAGGTCTCCAATCCGCCGATCCTGAAACTGGCGGGGTCGGCCCATTCCGGTTCGACTTTCGTTCCCGCAGCGTCGGTCATTGTCCTGCCCCCCGACCGGTAGGTTTTCAGCCCCGCCCGCGCCGCAAAGTGACTTTCCACCAGGGTGATGTCATCCCCGGTGTCAATAATCATCTTGCCTGAAACACCGTTGATCGAGACGTCAACGAGCAATCCATACCCCGTCACCTGGAACGGAGCCTCGGAAAAACCCAGGGGTTTGAGCGCCGGTCCGAGTTGGGGAGTTCGCCCGGTCCTCGGAGGCTTCAGATAAAGACGCTTATTGGCGGGATCAATAATCGCGGCGCAAATGCGCAAGAACCCCAGGCCGAGAAACCCGTCCGCATCGTTCCTCACCGCTCGCGCGTTGTCGAGCATGCCGTCCGTAAACCAAAGGCCCCCCTGAGCGTGTCCCTCCAGGGATGGAAGTGACGCGAAATGAAGAGTGACTCCTGAGACCTGAACATTTCCGAGCACCAGCGAGTCGGCGATTCCCTTGCTCTGATGCCCGATGGCTTTGCCGCTCAGGCTGTGCCCGACGTCTTTGATTGGTTGCAGTGGGCTGTGCAAATACACTGCGGCCGCGTTTTTCATCGTAATCTCTTCGGAGCAAAAGCCGGTGTCCAAAATGAGGCGGATCGGGTGGCCGTTGAGAGATCCTTCCATGAAAAATTCGTTTTCCACCGGCTGTTTCATCTCGACGACGCCGTAGCCATC
>DATMNS010000062.1:0-3442 GCA_035568735.1 Chthoniobacterales bacterium
GACTTCGATGATTTCCTGGTCGGCCACGACTTTCTCGCCCGGCTGTACCTTGATCGCGACAATCGTCGCCTCGGCCATCGATTCGCCGAGCTGCGGCATGGTAATTGGAACTTTCGGCATTGGAGAAATTGAGAGTTGAGAGATGGCTACTCGGTGAGGACCTGGCGGACTTTCGCGGCAATCGACTTCGCGTTCGGTCGATGGTCGCTCCAGAGGTTCGGATGGTAGGGAATCGGCGTGTCCCTGGCGTTGATGCGCGCGGGCGCGGCGTCGAGCAGATGGAACCCTTCGGTCGCGACGCGCGCGATAATCTCAGCCGTCGCGCCGCCCCACGGGAACGATTCTCCCACGCAAAGCAGCCGCCCCGTCCGCGCGACCGAGGCGAGCACAGTATCGGTATCGAGCGGCTTCACGCTTCGCAGGTCGACCACTTCGATCTCGACGCCGCTGGCGCTGAATTCCTTCGCGACCGCGAGCGCTTCGTGCACCATCGCGCTGTAGGTCACGATGCTCAGGTCGCGTCCCGGCCTAACGATCCGCGCTTTCCCGATTGGCAGCCGGTCCTTCGGCAGCGCGTCCGCTTTGAGATGGTAATAAAGATACTTGTGCTCGCAGTAGATGACCGGGTCATCGATCGCGACCGCATCGATCAGCATCGTATAGGCGTCTTCCACCGTTGCGGGCGCGACCACGACGAGCCCCGGGTAGTGCGAGTAAATCGCTTCCATGCTCTGGCTGTGAAACGGTCCGCTGCCCTTCGTGCCGCCGGAGGGCAGACGCACCGTGATCGGACACGGAATATTCGTCCGCCAATACTGCGTGCCGGCGTTGTTCAGAATCTGGTTGAGCGCGATGCTCGAGAAATCGGCGAACTGCATTTCGACAATTGGCCGCATCCCTTCCATGGCCGCGCCGATCGCCGTCCCGACCATCGCGTCTTCGCTGATCGGCGTGTTCAGGACGCGGCCCGGAAATTCTGCGGCGAGACCCTTCGTGGCTTTGAACGCGCCACCGAACTTTCCGCTCACGTCCTGCCCGTAAATGAAAACGCGCTCGTCTTCCCGCAGGAGATGCGCCTGCGCTTCGCGAATGGCCTCGAGGTAGGTGACGCTCATGGGAACACTGACGAATGACGAATGTCGAATGACGAAGGAATGATCAAGGACGAATGCCGAAACGCCAGCGCGCGCGATCGGTCTTGGACTTCGGACTTCGTCATTGATTCGGATTTCGTCATTCGCAATTCGTCATTCCCCCACCACATCCACCAATTCGCGCGTTGACAGCGCGCACCAATCTTCTTCACTCCCGACCGGCGCCGCTTCGCGCTGGGCCGTCTCGACCGCCTTCTCCACCTCGGCGGAAATTTCCGCGCGCCATTGCTTGAGCATTTTGGCATCGAGCCAGTTGTTCTTGAGGGTCAACTGCTCGGTGAGCGCGATACAATCCAACGCCCAGCGTTCCTTCTTCATCTCCGGCGGAACATAACTGGCGTCGTCGTGTTCGCCGTGACCCGCGAGGCGCAAAAGCTGGGCCACGACCAGTTGCGGAGGGCCGCCGGCGCGCGCGCGTTCCACCGCGCCGCCGATCACCTCGAGGCACGCCGCTAAATCGGTGCCTTCGACTGTCTGCCCTTCGTAGCCGTAGCCGCGCGCGCGGTCGACCAGGTGGGCGCAGGCAAATTCACGATCGTTCGGCGTGGAGTAGGCGAAATGATTGTTCGACGCGACGAGAACGAACGGCACCTTTTCCACCGCGGCGATGTTCATTCCTTCATGCGTTGCGCCGGTCTGCATGCCGCCTTCGCCGATCATCGTTAGGCCAACGAACCCCTTCTCGCCCTTCATCCGCTTGGCGAGCAGCTTGCCGACCACGACCGGAATCATCGCGCCGAGATGGCTGATCATGGCGAGTTGCCCGGCCGCGGGATAACCGCGGTGGATGTTGCCATCGCGCCCGCGCATCGACCCCTGGCGCGAGCCGAGATAGGTGCGCGTCACATTTAGGAGTGGTTCGCCAAACGTGGCGCGAGCCGCCTGGTCGCGGATGAGCGGCGCCAACACGTCGCCCTTCTGCAAAAACAAACCACACGCCGTGCTCACTGCTTCCTGCCCGCGCCCGATGTAAACGCCGCCAGTGATCAGGCCGCCGCGGTAGAGACTGGCCAGTTTGTCCTCGAAGATCCGCGTCTGGAGCATCCAGCGAAAAGCCTCCAGATAACGCTCATGCGGCACGGCCTTCTGCGAAGCGGAGTCGGCGGCACGTTTCGCGGTTTGCAGCATCGGAGGACTTAAACCAGCAACGTGCGGCACGCCAAAATTTTTTGTTTAGGCGCCGCGAGGGCACCTTTCGCGGGTCTCCTGTCTCAGCGGCCGGGAGATTGTCCGCTGGTGGGGCCGCCTCGCCCCGGACACCGCGCCGAACCCGCGCTACTCGCCTAACCGCTCGCCCAGGCTGGCCACGGCGTATTCGCGATTCATTTTCGCGATGAAGCTGACGCTGATCTCGGCGGGGCAGACCGCTTCGCATTCATAAGTGTTGGTGCAGTTGCCGAAGCCCTCCGCGTCCATCTGGCGCACCATCCGGAGAACGCGCCGTCTCCGTTCCGGTTGGCCCTGAGGCAGGAGCGCGAGGTGGGAAATTTTGGCGGAGGTGAAGAGCATCGCGGAAGCATTCGGGCAAGCCGCCGCGCAGGCCCCGCAACCGATGCAGGCGGCCGCTTCCATCGCGCGGTCGGCTTTGTGTTTCGGGACGGGAATGGAGTTGGCTTCCGGCGCGGAACCGGTGCGCGCGCTGACGAACCCGCCCGCCTGCACGATGCGATCGAGCGCGGAGCGATCGATGACGAGATCTTTCACGATCGGGAAAGAGCGGGCGCGAAACGGCTCGATCGTGATCGTCGCGCCGTCCTTGAACTCGCGCAGGTAGAGTTGGCAGGCGGCGGCCGGATGCGACGGGCCGTGGGCTTCGCCGTCGATCGTTAGGCTACAGGTTCCGCAAATGCCTTCGCGACAATCGGAGTCAAACGCGATTGGCTCTTCGCCGCGGGTCGTGAGTTGCTCGTTGAGGATGTCGAGCATCTCGAGGAACGAGGTGGCGGGCGAGATGTCGCTGATCTCGTAGGGCTTGAGTTTGCCCTTGGAATCGGCCGCGGTCTGGCGCCAGATCTTGAGTTTGAAATTCATTTCCTTAGGGAAAAACCGAGCCGCGAATGCCGTCATCCCGAGCGGAGCCGAGGGATCCCGCGGCGTTACCGGAGAGGCAAATTTCACGGGATCCTTCGACTCCGCTGCGCTCCGCTCGGGATGACGTGCTCATTTGTAGCTCCGCGTCGCGAGATGAACCGATTCGAAGACGAGCGGTTCGGTATGCAAGTTCGGCTCGGTCCCGTCGCCCTGATATTCCCAGGCGAAGACGTCCGCGAAATTTTCGTCGTCGCGCA
>DATMNS010000063.1:0-5091 GCA_035568735.1 Chthoniobacterales bacterium
GATGACCGCCACACCGTGCTCTACATAGGCGTGACGAACGAACTGGAGCGGCGGACGAATGAACATTCGTTAGGTCGAGGAAGCGCCTTCGCCAAAGAATACAACGCTCATAAGCTGATTTACTTCGAAGCTTATCCAGACCCGCAAAGCGCAATCGCGCGCGAGAAGCAGCTCAAGAACTGGAGCCGGGGGAAGAAAGAAGCGCTGGTCGCGCAGGCGAATCCGGCATGGCGGGATCTCATCGATGAGATGCATGCGGTCAGACCGAAGGAGGGGGCTCGGTGATGCCGCGGGATCCCTCGACTCCGCTCCGCGCCGCTCGGGATGACGCGCGTACGCCAGCCGAAATCCTGAAGAAGATCCGCGCGCTCGAGATTAAAACGAAGGGTCTCGTGCAGTCGGCTTTCGCGGGCGATTACCACAGCGTCTTCAAAGGACGCGGGATGAATTTCGAGGACGTCCGCGAATACCAGCCGGGAGATGAAATTCGCGCGATCGATTGGAACGTGACCGCCCGGCTCGGGAATGCGTTCATCAAAAAATTCACGGAGGAACGTGAGCTGACAGTCATGCTGGTGGTCGACGTCAGCGCCTCGGGAAATTTCGGGAGTGTCGCGCAATCGAAGCGCGAACTGGCGGCGGAAGTCGCCTGCCTGCTCGCCTTCAGCGCGATCCGGAACAACGACAAAGTCGGGCTCGTCCTCTTTTCCGATCAGGTCGAGCTTTTCATCCCGCCAAAGAAAGGACGCTCCCACACCCTCCGCCTGATCCGCGAAATTCTGTTCTTCGAGCCGCAAGGTCGCGGCACGCTGCCGAGCCTCGCGCTCGATTACCTGAACCACGTCGTCACGCGGCGCTCGGTCGTTTTCTTCATCTCCGATTTTCAGGCGGAGGATTTTTCGCGCGCGCTCACAATCACCAGTCGACGCCACGATTTCATTGCAATCCGGATTGACGACCAGCGCGAAGAGTCCCTCCCCGACATTGGCCTCATCACTTTGGAAGATGCCGAGACGGGCGAACAAATCGAAATCAACACCGGCGATCGCCGCACCCGGGTGCGCTTCAGCGAAGCCGCCCAGGAGAGGCGCGCCGAGGTCACCCACACCCTGCGGCGCAATAACATCGACGCCATCTCGCTCCGCACCGGCGACGATTATTTGCCGGCCCTGCGGTCCTTTTTCAAACAGCGCGAACGGCGGATGGCGCGTCGTTAGGCAGAAGTCGATGCAAATTTTTCTCGCGCAAGAGTTTCACGACATCACCGGGCCGATCGACTATTTCCTCCTCCAGCCCTGGATGATTTTCTGCGCGGTCGCCGGCACCCTTTTGCTCGCTGGCCTAACGATTTGGCTGATCAAGCGCTGGCGCAATCGCCCGGCAGCCGTTGTGACTCCACGGCAGCGCGCGCTCGATCTCCTCGCGCGCATCGAAACCGAGATCGACCTGCTGACGCCCTATCAATTCAGTATCCGCGTCTCGGATATTCTGCGCCGCTACGTCACCGAGCAATATCAATTGCCCGTCACCCGGCAGACTTCGGTCGAATTTCTCAACGCGCTGGCCGCGACCTCCCCTTTCACCGGCGATGAGCAATCGCTTCTCGGCGATTTCCTGAATCGTTGTGATCTGATCAAGTTCGCGCGCTACGACGCAACCCGGGAAGACAGCCGGTTGCTGCTCGATGAAGCGGCCAGTTTCGTGAGAGGAGGCGCGCTTGAGCCTGCCTGATTTCTGGTCGCCCAATTCGCCCTGGGGATTTTCCTTCGCGCATCCCTGGCTGCTCCTGCTCTTGCTCCTCGTGCCGCTGCTCGCCTGGTTGCGCGGTCAGCGCGGCGCCGCCGCGGCGCTGGTCTATTCTTCCACCTCCACGCTGCGCGCGCTCGGCAAGAAAAGCACCTCGCGCGCGGGCCGCATCATGCATGGCCTGCTTTATCTCGCCCTCGCCATTTTCATTTTCGCGCTCGCCCGCCCGCAACTCGGCAAAAGCCTCACCACGGTCGAGGCGAGCGGAATCGACATTATGGTCGTGCTCGACGTTTCGGGTTCAATGTTGACCAAGGATTTCACGGTCGGCGGCGACGAGGCAACCCGCGTCGACGCGATTCGGGAAGTGACGCGCAAGTTCATCGCCAGCCGGCCTAACGATCGGATCGGGATTATCGCCTTTGCCGGCCGGCCCTACGTCGTCAGTCCGCTGACCCTCGATCACGACTGGCTTTTGCAAAATCTTGATCGGGTGCGGATCGGGCTGGTCGAGGACGGAACGGCGATCGGTTCCGCGATGGCGGCGGCGGCGAATCGGCTGACCGACAAAAAATCGAAGAGCCGCGCGATCGTCCTGCTGACCGATGGCGAGAACAACGCTGGAAAAATTCCGCCGAATACCGCGGCGGAAGCGATCAAAGCGCTGAAGATCCATTTTTTTGCGATTGGCGCAGGCAGCAATGGTATCGCGCCGGTCCCGGTCTTCGATCAGACGAACGGCCGGCCCATTACCGACGTCGCGGGTAACATCGTTTATCAGAATCAGCCAGTGGAATTCAACGAGGCGGGCTTGAAGGAAGTCGCGAAAATCGCCGGCGGTCAGTTTTTCCGGGCGTCCGACACGGACTCGCTCGAAAACACCTATCGCGACATCGACAAGATGGAGAAGTCGACGGTCTCGGTAAAAAAATATCAACAGTACCGCGATCTCTTCCCGGTCTGTCTGATGGCGGGCGCGGGCATCCTGCTGGCGGAGTTGCTCCTGTCGCAAACGATTTGGAAAAAGCTGCCATGAGGAGCTGGCCTAACAATAGCGCCGGAAAGGCGCGTTCGGAGAGACGTGCTTTCGCACGTCCAGGCTCTGGTGGCGGCAAGGTAAGAAACTGGACGTGCCGCCGCACGTCCCTGCGGGGAAAACCATGACCTTCGGGAATCCATTCTGGCTTTGGGGCTTGCTGGTGCTTCCGGCGCTCGCCTTCTTCTTTGCGCGCGCCGAACAGCGCGGCGCAGACCGACTCCGGCAGTTCGTCGCGGCCCGTTTGCTTCCGCAACTCGCCGGGACGGTCAATCGCGGCCGACGCGTTTTCCGTTTTATCCTGCTCCTTCTCGTCCTCGCTCTGGTCCTCGCAAGTCTGGCGCGACCGCGTTGGGGCTACGCGTTCGACGAAGTGAAACGAAAGGGCCTCGACCTGATCCTCGCGGTCGACGTTTCGCGCAGCATGCTCTCCAACGACGTGCAGCCGAATCGCCTCGAGCGGGTCAAGCTGGCCACCCAGGATTTGATCAACGAACTGCAAGGCGATCGCGTCGGCCTGATCGCGTTTGCCGGCCGCGCGTTCCTCCAGGCGCCGCTCACAATCGACTACGACGCCGTGGTGGATTCGATCAATGATCTCGATACCAAGACCATTCCCGAAGGCGGAACCAATATTTCCGACGCGATCGCGCTGGCCACGCGGACCTACGGAAAATCCGCGACCGGTAATCGCGCGCTGATTATTTTCACCGATGGCGAGGATCTGAGCGGCGATGCGGTGCGCGCGGCGAAAGAGGCGGCGGAGGCGGGCGTGCGCATTTTCACCGTCGGGGTTGGGACGGCCAGTGGCTCGCTTATCCCGATCCAGAGCGATGACGGTGGGACCGCGTTCGTGAAGGATGCCAGCGGTGAAGTGGTAAAATCGAAGCTCGATGAGACCCGCCTGCGCGAAATCGCCCGGGCGGCGGATGGTTTTTATCTCCATCTCGAGAACGGGCCGCAAACGATGAAACAACTCTTCACCGAAGGGCTCGGCAAGATGCAGGTGGCCGACATCAACGCGCGCCTGTCGCGCCGGCCGATCGAACGCTACGAGTGGCCGCTGGCGGCGGCCATCCTGCTCTTCGCGATCGCACTCTTGATCAACGATCGCCAGCGGGCACGGGCGAGGGCAGCGACTGGGGGGTTGGGCGCCGTCGCGTCCTCGAATCAGAACCACCGGCGCCACCGCGCCCGTCCCTCCGGCGCGCTCGCCGCGGCAATTGTCCTTTTACTCGTCAGGCAAAGTCACGCGACGTCACCCGGCCTGCAGCTTTACGACCAGCAAAAATTCCCCGAGGCCTACGACCATTTCGAAAAGACGCTGCAGGAAAATCCCGGCGCGGGACAGAGCGACCGGATTCAGTTCGACGCCGGCGCCGCGGCCTACAAGATGCAGGATTACAACAAGGCGTTGCAGTCCTTCAGCCAGGCACTGCTCTCGCCGAATCCGCACCTGCAAAGCGAGGCAAACTATAATCTCGGCAACACGCTTTATGAGCGCGGCGCCGCGGAGAAAACCGACGAAAGGAAGCTGACGAATTGGGAAAGCGCGCTCCAGCATTACACCGCAACGCTCAAGGCGGAGCCGCAGAACAAGAACGCCAAGGACAATTACGATTACGTCAAAAAGAAGATCGAGGAGCTGAAGAAAAAGCAGGAAGAGCAACAGCAGCAAAAACAGCCACCCCAACCGCAAAAACCGCCGCCGCCGCCGCAACAATCGCAATCGCAGCAAAACCAGGAAAACTCAGAAGGATCTGCCGCGAAACCGACTCCCCCCATCCAACCGAGTGACGCCGCGAAAAAGGCGAAGGCCGAAGCCGATAAGGCGGTGCTGGCCCGCCAATATCTAAAGGCTCTCAGGATCATGACCGATCTGCTCCGCGTCGATCAGACGGTCAATTTTTACGCCGACTACATTCACCGCCTGGAGGAGATCAATGGCATTAAGAAAACTGATAATCCTTAGCCTGTCTCTACTCCCTCTCTCGCTTGTCGCGGAGACCGCCTCGGACTACATAAATCGGGGCGCGCAGAAATACATCTTTGGCCACGAAGACCTTGCCCGATCCGAGGTCGAGGAGGGTTTGAGAAAATTCCCCAATGATCCGGAGCTTCGGGCCATGCTGGCGCTCTTCCACGACAAGAAGAAACCGCCAAACCCAAACGACGAGCAGCAAAAGAACAATCAGCAGCAGAAGAACGACGAGCAGCAAAAAGATCAGCAACAACAGTCGCAATCGAAGAATGGCCAGGGCTCCAGCAAAGATCAGGAGCCGCAAAATGGGAAGCCGTCCGGTCAGTCC
>DATMNS010000064.1:0-2767 GCA_035568735.1 Chthoniobacterales bacterium
AAAAGGAGAAAGCCGCAAAAAAAAGCGAGCAGGTAAGAAAAACCATACCAGCGAATTCCGAAGCTCGGTCCGAACTTGACGAGGAACGGACTGAAATTATCGAGATAGTACGCCATGAATGCCGGGCCAATCGTTGCTCACGCGCGAAATGTAGAGGCGGCTGTGTCGGCCGCACAATCTTCTTCTGCGCGCGGTCTCTGCGAATCGGCGGGTGACACACCCGCCTCTCCACTTGGGACGGCGCGGCTCGGTGCGGCCGAGAGGCTCCTCCTCTGTCTCCTGCTTCTCGCTTCGGCGCTGGCGCCGGGTGCGCGGGCCGCAAATCTCGACCCGGACGCGGTGCGCCGGGCCGCGCAGTATTCGGCCGGCCATCGCGGAACTTCACTTCTCGTCATCCAAAATGGGGAAACGCTTCTCGAGGAATATCCGGGCGAAGGGGGCGCGAACACGCCGCGCCGCATCTATAGCGGGACCAAGGCCTTCTGGGATCTCGCCGCGCTCGCCGCCGCGGAGGATGGTCTCTTCGCGCTCGACGACCGGGTTGCAGATACAATCGCGGAGTGGCGCGACGATCCGCGCAAGGCGCAGGTCACAATTCGGCAGCTGCTCGATTTTTCCAGCGGGCTCGCCCCGGGATTCTCGCTCCAGGAAAACGAATACGGCGATCGCGACCGCGATGCGCTTCGCTTACCGATGGTCGCGGACCCGGGGACAGCGTTCATCTACGGACCAGGCGCGCTCCAGGTTTTCCATCAACTCCTGAAGGAGAAACTACGCAAAAAATCGCCCGCCAGATATCTCGAGCGCCGCGTCCTGCGCCGGCTGGGGCTCGGGCCGCAGCGTTACCTGAGGGATCACGCGGGCAATCCCCTGCTCGCCGCCGGATTCACTCTCAGCGCGCGGCAGTGGGCCACGATCGGCCACCTCGTCCTGGCGCGCGGCAAACCGGTTGTCCGGCCGGAATCGCTCGCCCAGTGCTGGCAGGGCTCGGCGGCGAACCGCGCTTTTTCGTTAGGCTGGTGGAACAACGAGGCGGCGCCCGGCGGCCGGGAGTTCGACTTCGAAGACATGCTGACCCCGAAATGGTCGCGGCAAAATTGGGCGAATGCCTGTCTTTGCCGTGACGCGCCGAGCGATCTCGTCGCCTGCATCGGATCGGGCTACCAGCGGCTTTACGTCATCCCTTCACTCCAACTCATTGTCGTTAGGCAAGGCGACGGCGGCCGGTTTTCGGATGGCCAATTCCTGCGTCTCCTCCTGGGAAAGTGAGGCAGTCCTGGAGTAAGGGCTTACGGCGTTTCGTTAGGCAAGAAACCGTCATGCTCGGCGGCGCATCGCCCGCAGAGAAGGGACCCGGCTGGCTCGCTCAGGGCGCAAGCGCGTAGACCTCGACCAGCGCAACACCGGTGGTTCCGTTCACGCCACGCACAATGGCGGTGTAACCCATCCCGCTCGGGCTCGCCGGCAGCGTCGCGACAATCGCGGATTCCAGGTTGTTCGCCGGCGGTATGCCGGTGGCAATAATCTCCGTCTCCTGGGTCTCCCGCCAATCGTCATCCGAAGCGATGAGGGTGCCGTCACCATCGTACAGTTCCAAGGTCGGATCCTGCAGCGCACCGGCCAGACCCACCTTGCCTAACGAAGGTCCGATGGCGCGCACGATGACTCTCTCCGGGTCGCTCCCGACCACGATGACGCCCCCGATCAAGACATCGTCGCCCGTCCCCACCTGGCCGCGGGTCGAGATATTGGCGAGCTTCGAATCCGCCGAGCGATCGAGATCATACAACTCGACCAGCCCGGTGCCGGTAGTGCTATTCACGCCACCCATAACAGCGGTGTAACTCATGCCGGTCGGGCTGGCCGGCAACGTCGCGACAATCGCCGATTCCAGATCGTCGGCTGGCGGCACCGTGCTGGCAATGATCTCTGCTTCCTGCGTGCTCCGCCAATCGTCGTTCGACGCGATCAGCACACCATCCGGGCCATAAAGCGCAAGGGTTGGATTCGCCAGGTTGCCCGTCACCGATAGCGACGGTCCGATCGCCCGCACGATGACCTTTTTCGGCTGTGTGCCAGTAACGATAAAACCGCCAATGCCCACATTGGCGCCGGTCCCAACAACCACCCGCGTCGAGATGTTAGCCAGGACAGTAGAGGGAGTCGGAGTCGGGGTTGGGGTGGGAGTCGGAGTGGGAGTTGGAGTTGGAGTTGGGGTGGGAGTCGAAGTTGGGGCGGGAGTCGGAGTTGCGGTGGGAGTCGGAGTCGGGGTGGGAGTTGGCGTTGCAGTCGCGGTAGGAGTGGGAGTCGGAGTGGGAGCCACCGAAGGCAGCTTGAAGCTCCCAATCCTGGTGCGCCAGTTGAAGCTGCTGGTCGCGGAATAGTATTCGTTTGTATACCAGAAGGTCGCGTCGTCCGCCGGGTCGACGGTCAGGGCGCTGTAGTCGCCCCAGCGGTTACCGGAGCCCGTTTGGCTGCCCGTGCCGTCGAAGAGATGGGCTTCGCCCTGCGCCAGGGAGCTGAGCGGATCGGTCACGAGCCGGCCCGCGTAGCGGAGTTGTGGGTTGATCGTGCCGTCGGAGGCGCTGAAACCGATGGCGAGGTTGCCCTGGCCATCCATCGCCGCGCTGCCCATCCAGCGCGAAGTGGTGTCCGGTTGATAGGTGCTTTCCTGGAAGACTGTAACCGGCCCGGCAGTCACGCCGCGAAGCTCAAACCATCGGATGCCCGCAGCGCCACCCGCGTTCACCGTGAAGTTGCCAACCAA
>DATMNS010000065.1:0-2941 GCA_035568735.1 Chthoniobacterales bacterium
GGGCCGAGATCGAGATCACGCGCTACACGCCAAAGACGCTGAAAGCGGAATTGGGCCATACCCTGCCAGCAGACGAATGCCTGCGCCTCGGGCTCCTGCTGGCCGAAGCGCTGGGCGCGCTCCATCGCGCCGGACTTGCCCATCGCGACATCAAACCTTCGAACATCATTTTCGTGCAGGGCGCGCCGAAGCTGGCCGACATCGGGCTGGTCGCAACCAGCGGGCAGCGCTCGTTTGTCGGGACGGAAGGCTACGTTCCGCCGGAGGGGCCGGGCACGCCGCAGGCCGATATCTACAGCCTGGGCAAGGTGCTCTACGAGATCAGCATGGGCAAAGACCGGCTCGATTTTCCCGAGCTCGGCAGTCAGCTCGACGAACGCGCGGACAAAGAACAGTTGTTGCAGTTGAACGAAGTGCTGCTGAAAGCCTGCGCGCATCAGCCCGCGCGCCGCTACCAGAACGCGGACGCGCTGCGCAACGACCTGGCGCGAATCGCTGCCGGGCAAAAGAGCTTTCGCTCCTCCCGCCTAACGATTCCGCTGGGGATCGTCGCGGTACTGATCGTCGCCGCCTGGGCGATCCATCATTTTGCGGCTCCCCCGAAAACGGCTCCCGGGCCGGGGACACTGTTTGTGACGACCGACCCGGCGGGCGCGATGGTCGTGCTGGGCGACCGGATGGAACGGAGCCCGGCAACCTTTCGCGGGCTCGCCGCGGGCAAGTATCCGCTGCGTCTCATGATGCCGGATTTCGACCCGGTCGAGACGGAGTTGTCGATCGGACCGGCGCAAGTGTTGCGGCCACCCCTCTTCAAACTGGTGCGGAGCAAAGGCTCCGCGCAGCTCGCCTCCGAGCCGCCCGGCGCGGAGTTTGAGTTGCAGCGGGCGGGAGAGCCGATCCGGCGCGGGCGGACACCGGCCACCGTGCGCGACCTGCCGACCGGCCGCTACAACGTCGTCGCGAAACGGGGCGACTGGACATTGCAGGACGAGATCGAGATCAAGCGGGGCGAAGTGGCATTCAGGACCTTTCAGTTCGCCAACGGCAGCGTGAAGATCAGCAGCGCGCCGGCCGGGGCGACGGTTTCGTCAGGCGGAAAGGACCTCGGCACGACGCCGCTCCTGCTCGATGAGGTGAAGCCGGGCGCAGTGCGCTATCAATTGCAACTGGCGGGTTTCCAACCAGCGGAAGTGCAGGGCAGCATCCGCCCTAACGAGCAGACCTTTCTGGCGGCTCGCCTTGACCGGAAGCGCAGCCTGAACCGCGGTGCGGTCTGGCAGAATTCCCTCGGGATGCGCTTTGTGCCGGTGAGCAACTGGCACATCAGCGCCTGGGAGACGCGGGTGCGGGATTGGGCGGCGTTCTGCAACGCGACCCGGCGGGGGATCACGCGGCCGGATTTCGCGCAGAGTGAAACGGATCCGGTGGTGGAGGTGGATTGGAACGACGCGACCGAGTTTTGCCAATGGCTGACGGAAAAGGAGCGGCGCGCGAATCTGCTCGCGGAGAATGAAAGCTATCGCCTGCCGACCGACCAGGAGTGGAGCGAGGCGGCCGGTTTGCCTAACGAGGTGGGCGCGACCCCGGAAGAACGGGACGGAAGAGTGCGCGACCGATTCCCCTGGGGCAGCCAGTGGCCCCCACCGCGCGGCGCGGGCAACTATGGCGCGATCGCGGGCTCGGGCGACCGATTCCCCACCACCGCGCCCGTCGGCAGCTTCCCGCCGAACTCGTTAGGCATCTACGATCTGGGGGGCAATGTCTGGGAGTGGTGCCTCGATCCTTACAAGCCGGGCAGTCGGTGGGGCGTGCTGCGCGGCGGGTCGTGGGCGAACAACCAACGAAGCGAGTTGCTCACGTCTTACCGCAACGTGGTCGATCGCGGCGAGCGCGATGTCATTTACGGGTTTCGTTGCGTGCTTGTTTCCGACACGGAGCAACCGTGAGCCGAGCGATCCCCTCGGAGCGACGTGCTTCCGCACGTCCTGGACAGGCAGAAGCGTATCCCTCCGAATATGAAACTGGACGTGCGGAAGCACGTCCCTCCGGGCGGTCGGCGAAACGAACAGCGGTTAGTTGCTTGCCGGGATGACGACCGGCGCAGGCGACGCTTCCAGGCGGGCCGGCACGCTCACGTCCTTCAGGACAAGCTGCCCGTCGAATTCGCGCCGATAATCCGCGACCATCATCGGGCGGGTCTTGTTATCGACGAGGCCCTTGTAATTGATGATCCCGGTGGCGATCGATTGCGCGAGCTTCGCGCGCCAGGTGCTCTGCGCGATCAGCCGGCTTTCGCCACGCTGGGTGAGGAAGCCGCCCTCGACGAGGATCGCGGGGATTTTCGTCAGGCGCAGGACGGCGAAACGCGCGCGCTTGATCCCGCGGTCAAACTCGGAGAAATGGCCGACGACCGAATGATAGACGCTCATCGAGAGCGCGAGACTCGGCGCATCGACCGGGCTGCCGGCCTCCATGTTCATAAACCGTAGCGCGAGCGCGTCGTCCGCAGTAGACGGCGCGCCGCGCGGTGTGAGTGAGAAAATCTCGAAACCGTTCGCCGCCGGGTTCGCGTCGGTGGCGTTGAAATGGATGCTGACGAAGATGGAATCCTTGGTCACGTTGGCGATCCGCGCGCGCAGTTCGAGGGGCACGAAGACGTCGCTGTCGCGCGTCATTTTTACATTCAGCCCCTTGGCCTCGAGGAGCGGTTTGATGTTACGCGCGACATCGAGCGCGAAATCTTTCTCGCAGCCGTAAGGGCTCATCGCGCCCTTGTCGTAGCCGCCGTGGCCGGGATCGAGCACGACGGTTTTAAATTGCCCGAGGTTCGAAATCATCTGCGGACGCAGTTCCGGTTCAAGGGTCTTGGCCAGATCGACCCGCGAGACGAGGTAATGCCCATCCTTCTCGGTGACCGGGAAACAGAGCCAGTTGCGGACCC
>DATMNS010000066.1:0-5757 GCA_035568735.1 Chthoniobacterales bacterium
CCCGTCGCTACGAGCGGTACCTTCTCCGGCAAGCTGGAACTGGACTTCGGTACCGGAGCCGCGGCAACATTGGCCGCCGCTCCGGGCACTTTGGATCTGAGCATCCAGCAGATCGATTTCCAGCTCAATCCGACGGCCGCAACGATCGAGCCTCCCTCGCAGCCCTTGAATATCTCCACCCGTCTGAATGTCGGGACGGGTGACAATGTCCTGATCGGCGGCTTCATCATTACCGGCACGGATGCAAAGCTGGTCGTCCTGCGTGCGATCGGCCCGTCCCTGATGGTGTCGGGCGTCCCCGGCGTGCTCGCCGACCCCTTCCTCGAGTTGCACGATTCCACCGGAGCGATCGTGGCGACAAACGACAACTGGATGGATAACAGCACGGCCGACCAGATGGTCCTTACCGAAAATAACCTGGCACCGACTAATAACCTCGAGTCCGCTCTCGTCGAAACCCTCAATCCGGGCGAATATACGGCCATCGTGCGCGGAGTGGGCGATACTACCGGCGTAGCCTTGGTTGAAGCCTACGATCTCGACAACGGCACGACCAATTCCGTGCTCGGCAACATCAGCACCCGCGGCTCTGTCGAAACCGCCAACAACGTCATGATCGGCGGCTTTATCCTCGGCGGCGGTGGCGGCGGTTTCTCCACGGTGATTCTGCGCGGCATCGGACCTTCCCTGGCCAGTACCGGAGTGCCCAATGTGCTGGCCAACCCGTTCCTCGAACTGCACGACAGCAATGGCGACGTGATCGATTCCAATGACAACTGGATGGATAACCCCAACATGCAGCAGATCAGCGATGCCGGTCTCGCGCCCTCCGACCCAAACGAGTCAGCGCTCTACGAGATCCTGCCGGCTGGTGAATATACCGCGATCTTGAGCGGGGTCGGAGCTACCACGGGGGTCGGCCTGGTCGAGACCTACAACATCGACAACAGCCCCGTTAGCGGCCGATAAGGCAGCCTGACGCCCGGTCGGGGTTTTCCAGACCGGGCGTTTTCTTTTTCACAGATTGGTTTCTGAGCGAGACTAACGTTGAGTGGCAAGCGGCAAGGACTCCGCCTAAGATCCCACGGGAAAAAATCATGCCCACACTCGCTCTGCGTATTACCACTTCGGTATTACTCGGTTGGTGCGCCCTCAGCACAAGCGCGGGCGCCAGCGATGAAGCGCTCGCGCGCGTGGTCGGCAACTGGCTGACCGAACCGCACGATGGCATCATCCAGCTTACCGTGGAAAACGACGGTCTTCTCGAGGGGCGGATCGTCGGCGGCAACCATCCGGGACTCAAGGACGAGAAAAATCCTGATCCGACCCGGCGCGGGTTGGACCTGCGGGGTCAGGCCATCCTCAAGGACATGCACTATGACGGCGACGGCCACTGGTCGGGAGGCACGATCTACAAGCCCGATAATGGCCGTACCTACAAGTGCAAGGTTGAGTTGGTGGGGGACAATGCGCTCAAGGTGCGCGGCTATCTTGGCTTCGCGCTCATCGGCATCAGCCAGAAGTGGACCCGTTATACCGGCACATCGATGATTCTACCGCCGGCGCGCTAGCCGATTTTACTTCGCCACGAAAGGCCAAAAGATGGGGATGAGGTGCCAATCGTCCCGCTCACGAGGGGAATCGCGGGCGTGGTGAGCGCGACCAGACCGGGCGGAAGCCATTACGGAGGAACGCGACAGAGGCGCCAATGACGAGCGCGAAGACGAGGGCAAATGAATCGTGTGCAACGTCATAGGGCTGGCGGTAGACAGGACCTTTTTCGGCGAGCCAGCCGCGCAGCACAACCGCGAAATCGCGCGTCTGAGCGGGGCCGCGACCGGACTGTCCCTTCGCCTAACGAGCCGGGCCGCTCCGCTCGGAGAATTGACGGCGCGCGCGAAATGCGGTTCATCGTTATGCTGTGAGCCGCATCCTTATCGCCGACGACCAGCCCGATGTGCTCGAGGCCCTGCGCATTCTCCTCAAGGGCGAAGGTTATCAGACGGACACCGTGACATCGTTAGGCGCGATGCTCAATTCGCTCGAGAAGCGCAACTACGCGCTCCTCATGATGGATTTGAATTACACCCGCGATACCACCTCGGGACAGGAAGGGCTGGAGGTCATTCCGCGCATCCAGGCGAGCGACGAGACGCTGCCCATCGTGGTCATGACGGCCTGGGCGACGATCGATCTCGCGGTCGAAGCGATGAAGCTCGGGGCGCGCGATTTCGTCCCCAAGCCGTGGGACAACGATCGCCTCCTCGCCATCGTCCGCACCCAGATTGCGCTCGGCAGTGCGCTCCGCAAAAGCCAGCAGCTCGAAGCGAAAAATGAACTGCTCCGCGGGAAAATGCCGGACATCATTTCCAACTCGCCCCAGATGCGGCCGGTGATCGAATTGATCACCCGCGTGGCGCCTTCGGACGCCAATGTCCTGATCACGGGCGAAAACGGGACCGGCAAAGGGCTCGTAGCGCGGGCGCTCCATTCGCTCTCCAAGCGGGCGAGCAAGATCATGATTACGGTGAACATGGGCGGCCTCTCCGAAGGAGTGTTTGAGAGCGAACTTTTCGGCCACGTGAAGGGAGCGTTCACCGACGCGAAGTCGGATCGCGCGGGACGTTTCGAACTGGCCGACGAAAGCACCCTCTTTCTCGATGAGATCGCGAACCTGCCGATGAGCCAGCAGGCGAAATTGCTGCGGGTGATCGAGACGGGCGAGTTCGAACGCGTCGGATCGTCGCGCACTTTGCACGCCAATGTGCGGATCATTTCGGCCACGAATTCCAACCTGAAGGAGGAGGTCGCGGCCGGACGCTTCCGGCAGGATTTGCTCTTTCGCCTGAACACGATCGAAGTTGCGCTCCCGCCATTGCGCGAGCGGCGGGAAGATATTGCTCCCCTCGCCGCCCACTTCCTGCGCCAGCACGCCGAACGCTACCGGAAAAAGCTGACGGGGTTCGAGCCGGCCGCCCATGAAGCGCTCATCCGACATGAATATCCGGGGAACGTGCGCGAACTGGATCACGTCATCGAGCGCGCCGTCCTGATGGCGCAAGGCGCGCAGATCAAGCCAAACGATCTTGGCCTAACGAGCGCAACGAACGGCTCCCCGCGACTGGAAGAGATGAGCCTGGAGGAAGTGGAAGCGTTCCTGATCAAGAAGGCGCTCGCCCGGCACGGAGGCAATGCGCGCAAGGCCGCCGAGTCGTTAGGCCTGAGCCGGAGCGCCTTCTACCGGCGCCTCCAGCACTACGGGCTCTGAAATGACGAGGCCCGAAGCCCAAAACCCGCGTCCGATGCTTTCGTCATTTAGTCATTGGTCATGTCTTCGTCATCCGGAATTCGTCATTCGTCATTCTCCCCCACCCAGATAAGGAAAGTGGACAAGCCAGCCCATCCGCTGCGTCGGCACCACCGCCTTTCCCATGAAACACGCCTTACCTGGCTGACGTTAGGCGCGGGCGCGCCCGCCATGATTGTGGCGCTGGCGCTCCTCTGGTTCGGCGACTTCAGCGCCAAGGTCGATTGGACGCTGACCCTCATCATCGCCGTCTGTGCATTCGGTTTTCTGGCCAGCGCGCGGGAACGCATCGTTCGTCCCCTGCAGACGATGAGTAACCTGCTCGCCGCGTTGCGCGAGGGCGACTACTCGATTCGGGCGCGCGGCGCGCGGGCCGACGATGCACTCGGCGAAGTGCTCCTCGAGATCAATCAGCTCGGCGAAACCTTGCGCGTGCAGCGCCTCGGAGCGTTCGAGGCTACGGCGCTGCTCCGCACGATCATGGCGGAAATCGATGTGGCCGTTTTTACTTTCGATCCGGAACGGCGGCTCCGCCTGGTCAATCGCGCCGGCGAAAACCTGCTCCGCCAACCGATCGACAAGTTGCTCGGCCGCCGGGCAAGCGATCTCGGCCTGGCCGTCTGCCTCGACGCCGATGAAGACGCGCCGCTGACCCTGAATTTCCCGGGGGCTTCCGGCCGCTGGGGCGTGCGGAGAAGCAACTATCGGGAGCACGGTTTGCCGCACGAGTTGCTCGTCCTGACCGACCTCAGCCGGACTCTGCGCGAGGAGGAACGCAAGGCCTGGCAGCGCCTCGTCAGGGTGCTCGGTCATGAAATGAACAACTCGCTCGCGCCGATCAAGTCGATCGCCGGGAGCCTCGAGACCTTGCTCCGGCGCGATCCGCCGCCGGCCGATTGGCGCGATGATGCACGCAGCGGTTTGAACGTAATCGCGGCCCGCGCGGAATCGCTCAGCCGCTTCATGCAGGCCTACGCCCGCCTTGCCCGCCTTCCTCCGCCACAGAAGGAAGAGGTCGACCTCGGTGAACTCGTCAGACGAGTGATCGACCTGGAGACGCGGCTCGCGGTGCGGATCGCCGAAGGCCCGGCGATCGTGATCGCGGCCGATGCGGCGCAGATTGAGCAGTTGCTCATCAACATCCTGCACAACGCGGTCGACGCTGCGCTCGAAACCGGCGGGCAAGTGACGGCCGGCTGGCGCGAACTGGCCGATTACGCGGAGGTTTTCGTGCGGGACGAAGGCCCGGGCATCATGAATCCGGAAAACGTTTTTGTGCCGTTTTTCACCACCAAACCAGGTGGCTCGGGCATCGGCCTCGCGCTCAGCCGGCAAATCGCCGAGGCGCATGGCGGCACGCTCACGCTCGCTAACCGCCGCGATCGTTCCGGCTGCGAAGCGCTTCTGCGCCTTCCTCGTTAGGGCCTAACGAACGCCGGGGAGGACGCTGGTTCACCTTCCCTCCTGGCATCCTGAGCCGCGCAGACGGCGAAGGACCCCGCCGATAGAGTCCACGCGCCTTCGTCGGGCCGCGCCGACTCTCAGCCTGACAAGCCGGAAAGCGCGTCCCGCATTCGGGACAGACCAATCCCATCGCTGAGGCAAAAGCGGCGCGGTTAAAAAATCGAGCTTAACACAAGTATCTGAGGTGCAATTATTTATAAAATTAAAATTTGACTGGCACGGGCATTGCAATAGGAGTCGGCGCCTCCCGAAATAATTCTGAATCCAAACGCGAGATCGAACGCATCTCACCAGTAACCAGCAGAAAGAATATGAAAACCACAGCTCAAATCCAAGATCTCAACCAGCGGCATGCCTCCGACCCGCACGCTTCGCGCCGCGGCCGGAGTTTTCCGCAAACCGACCATAGTTATCAGAGCTCGACGTTGCTCGGCGGCTGCGGAAAGCGGGTGGAATTCCACGGCCCTTCCTTCCTCGAAATCAGCAACCGCTATTTCGCCGATGAAGCACCGCGCAGTTTCGCGGTGGAAGCCGGCGTCTTCGCCGCGCTGATCCTGACCGCGGTCCTGCCGATCGTGAACAGCGTGCAGGCGGTCGCGACCCTCATCCACAGCGTCGGCGTGCTTTAAGCGCGCCGCCAGGTCATCATGCAAAGAAGCTTCGAAGTGATTGCCGGCGCTCAGCCCGCGGCCACTCCGGGCTTCACACCGGTCACTTCGTCCATGGATGTCCCGCGCCCCGACGTTGCCCGCAGGAAAAAGAAGCGGCGGCTAATCATCGCCGCCGCTTCGGTGCTCGGCCTTATTGTCATCACCGTGTTGGTTTCGCGCTTGAAACCGGCGGCGATGAGCGTCGATCGCGCTTCGGTCTGGATCGATACGGTGAAGCGCGGGCCAATGCTCCGCCAGGTGCGCGGTCTCGGCACTCTCGTGCCCGAAGACATTCGCTGGATCGCCGCGGCCAAGGACGGCCGGGTCGAGAAAATC
>DATMNS010000067.1:0-5827 GCA_035568735.1 Chthoniobacterales bacterium
ACCGCGTACTCCGGCGCGGGCCAGTTCGACGGCGCAAACAAGTCGATCACCCTTCGGCCTAACGGCCAGATTAGCACCGCCGAGGGTTATCGCAATCTCATCATCAAGCAGGCGGCCAACGCCTCGCCCGTTTATCTCAAGGACGTGGCCCGGGTCATCGATGGGGTCGAGAACGAGCGCTTGTCGCGCCACTTCTTTGTCCGGGGCCTTCACCCGCCGGCGTCAGTCATTGTTTTCGCGGTCTCCCGGCAGGCCGGCGCGAACGCGGTCGCCGTGGCGCGTTCGGTGCGCGCGCTCTTGCCCGGGTTGCAGCGCGAGCTGCCCGGCTCGATCCGTTTGATCCCGGTTTTTGACCGCTCGGCGTCGATCGTCAACTCCCTGCACGACGTCCAGGCGACGCTCGCGATTGCCTTCGCCCTCGTCATCTTTGTCATCTTTGTCTTTCTCGGCCGCGCCAGTGACACGCTCATTCCAATGGTGGCGCTGCCGATGTCGTTCTTTATCACTTTCGTCGCGATGTGGTGGTTTGGTTTCTCGATCAACAACCTCACCTTGATGGCGCTGACTCTGGCCATCGGTTTTTTGGTCGATGACGCAATCGTCTTTCTCGAGAACGTCGTTAGGCGAGCGGAAGCCGGAGAATCGATTTACCGCGCGACCCTCAACAGCGCCGGCGAAATTTCCTTCACCATCCTTTCGATGACCCTCTCGCTGGCGGCGGTTTTCATCCCGCTCGCCTTCATGCCGGGATTGTTAGGCCGAATCTTTCGCGAGTTCGCCATCACCATCATCGTCGCCATTGTCGCCTCCGGTCTCGTCTCCTTAACTCTCACTCCCTTGATGTGTGCGCGCATTCTGGCGGAGCGCGGTCCCGGCCACCGCAAGAGTTGGACGGAGCGACTTTTTAGCCGGGTTTTCGAACCCACCGTCAGATTCTACAGCCGCTCGCTCGACTGGTTTCTCGACCGCGGTTGGCTCGCGCTGCCCATCATCCTCGCCTGCGTCCTCGGGGTTTGGTTCTTCTTCAAGCAGCTTCCATTTACTCTTCTGCCAACCGGCGATAGCGGGACGATCCGCGGCTTTTTTATCGTGCAGGAAGGCGCCTCGCCGGACCAGCAACGCCGGCTCCAGGAAAAACTCGATCCGGTTCTCCAGGCCAATCCCGCTGTCGATAAGTATTTCACGGTCGCGGGGCGCTCCGGCCTCGGCGCGGGCGTCTTCACCGCTCTCTTTTTAAAAGACGCAAGCCAGCGCGCGGATATCGACACCGTCGCGGCGCAGCTCCGGAAAGCATGCAGCGAGATTCCCGGTATTTTCCCGACGCTCAATCCACAACCGGTACTGCAGATTAACATCGGAGCGACCGGCAGCTCCTTCGGGCGCTACAGCTACGTCCTGAGCGGCATTAACCCGAACGAAGTCTATGACGCGGCCGACAAACTCGGAGCCCGGCTCGCCGAATACGATGGCTTTGCCAGTCCACCGCGCTCCGATCTTTTCCGCAATACGCCTAACCTCGACATCAACATCGAACGCGGACGCGCCAGCCTTTACGGAGTCTCCACCAGCAACCTCGAAAACCTCCTGCGTGCCGCCTATTCCCAGAATTACGTCTACCTGATCAAGCAAGCCGACGATCAATATCAGGTGATCGTCGAGGCAGACGACAAAGCGCGCTCCGGCCCGGAGGATTTCCGGCAGATTTACGTCAAGCCCGACAACGGCACCAAGCTGATTCCGATCCCGGCGCTGACCAACTCGAAGGAGACGCTCGGCCTCCAGTCGGTCAATCACACCAATCAATTCACCAGCGTCACCTTTGGCTTCGACACCCGGCCGGGCGCCGCCCTGGGCGATGTCACCAATTACATCCAAAAAACCGCGGCCGAAGTTTTGCCACCGACCGTCAAAGGCGAGCTGCAAGGCGAAGGTCTTGTCCTGCAACAACTCTTCGGCGCCCTGCCCTTTCTCATCCTCGCCGCCGTCTTCGTCATGTACGTGATTCTCGGCATTTTGTATGAGAGCTACGTCCACCCTGTCACCGTGCTTTCCACGCTTTTTCCCGCGGTCGTCGGCGGACTGATGACGCTTTGGCTTTTCCAGTCAACCCTTTCGCTTTATTCGGTGATCGGCCTTTTCCTCCTCATGGGTATCGTGAAGAAGAACGGCATCATGATCGTTGACTTCGCGCTCCATCGGCTGGACGAAGGCTACGATCGCCGTGCCGCGATTCACGAAGCGAGCGTGGAACGTTTCCGCCCGATTATCATGACCACGCTCGCAGCCTTGATGGGCGCGCTGCCGATCGCCTTCGGCTTCGGAGCGGACGGCTCCTCGCGCCGTCCGCTCGGGTTGGTAATCGTCGGCGGATTGATCGTCTCACAATTGATCACGCTCTACATCACGCCGGTGATTTATCTGGCGCTGGAATGGTTCCAGGAACGCGTGCTCGATCGCGTGCCCTTCTTGCGCAGCGCGCATACCCACCATGAAGCTGATGCCGCAACGCACGGCTCGGAGTTGGAACCCGCGCCCGCCGGAGTGCGCTAATTTTCGCCTAACGAAAAGCGACGCGGCGAACTCCGGGGAGCGCACGCGACCCGCGTGCTGGTTTTGGCGACTCGCCAAAACGGACTTTGCTTCCCTCGACACACACGCAATCCGCATCGCGCGCTGACTCGGTCTTTCGCGCCCTCTGGCGACGAGTGAGCGGCGAGTCGCCGCTCACGGCACGCGAGTCACGTGCGCTCCCCTGACGAGACGCCATCCACTCCATCGCCTTCGACACGAGCCGATCAAAGGCCCGCACCGCGAGCGCGCGATGTTCCTCTCTGGTGTCCTCGATCTTGTTGTGGCTGATCCCGCGCAGGCTTTGCACGAACATCATAACCGTCGGCACGCCGGCGCGCGCCACTTCGGCTGCATCGTCCAGTGGGCCGAAGGCAGCCGATGAGATTTGCCGCATAGCTCCGGGATCACAGATCCGTGAATGGATCGAGCTGCACAATCGTTCCGCGGGTCCCTTGTTGTTGAATCAGCTTCGCGACCAGAGCCGTCCAACCGGTCTGATGATTCGCGCCCAGGCCCGCGCCGGTGTCGCCGTGAAAATACTCGTGGAAAAGATAGCGGTCTCGATCGGCCGCGCTGCCTAACGAGTCGCCGGACGCGCGGGTGAAAGGTCGTTCCCCTTTCTCGTCGCGCAACCAGAGTTTGATCAGGCGGTTCGAAAGCTCGTTCGCGATCTGGTCGAGGGTCACGAACTGTCCGGAGCCGGTCGGGCATTCGACCTGGAAATCATCGCCATAGTAGTGGTGAAATTTCTGGAGCGACTCGATCAGGAGATAGTTGATCGGGAACCAGACCGGGCCGCGCCAGTTCGAGTTGCCGCCGAAGATGCCGGTCTGCGAATCCGCCGGCTCGTAGTTGACCACCTTGCGTTCGCCGCGCACCTCCAGAACATAGGGATTCTTCTCATGAAATTTGCTCACTGAGCGCACCCCGTAGTCGCTCAGGAATTCGTTAGGATCGAGCATCCGCCGAAGGAGACACTTCATGCGGTGCCCGCGGGTCAGCGCGACGAGGCGGCGTTCTCCGAGCCCGGGCTCGGACCAGCGCGAAATTAGCCCCGCGAGATCGGGCCGGTTGGTCAGGTACCACTCGAGCCTTTCCTTGAAGCCGGGCATGGCGTCGAGCAGTGCGGGCTCGATCGTTTCCACCGCGAGCAAGGGCATGAGGCCGACTATGGAACGCACGCGCAGAGGCAGGTAGCGGTTTCCCGGGGTGTGCAGGACGTCGTAAAAAAACTCATCCGCCTCGTCCCAGAGCCCGATCCCTTGCCCGCCGACGTTGTTCATCGCCGCGGCAATCGCGAGAAAGTGCTCGAAAAACTTGGTCGCGATGTTTTCGTAAACTGGGTTCTCGCGCGCCAACTCGAGCGCGGTCCGCATCATCGTGAGGCAGAACACGCCCATCCAGCTCGTGCCGTCGCTCTGCTCGAGCCGGCTGCCATCGGGAAAAGAGGCGTTCCGGTCGAAGACGCCGATGTTGTCGAGTCCAAGGAAACCGCCTTCGAAAATGTTGCGACCGCCGGAGTCCTTCCGGTTCACCCACCAGGTAAAATTGATGAGCAGCTTATGGAAGATGGTCTCGAGAAAAGCGCGGTCGCCCTTCCCGGTGGCGTGCTGCTCGATCTTGTAGACCCGCCAGGCAGCCCAGCCGATGACCGGCGGATTGACGTCGCCGAAGTTCCATTCGTAGGCCGGGATCTGGCCGTTGGGATGCTGGTACCATTCGCGCAGGATGAGATCGAGCTGCGCCTTGGCAAAATGCGGATCGACGAGGGCGAGCGGGATGCAATGAAAGGCCAGGTCCCAGGCCGCGTACCAGGGATATTCCCAGGTGTCGGGCATCGACATAACCCGCTCATTGTAGAGGTGGCGCCATTCCGCGTTGCGTCCTGTCTTACGCTCGTTAGGCGGAGCCGGCTGGGCGGGATCGCCGTCCAGCCATTGCTCGACCACGTAGTAATAGAATTGCTTCGTCCACAGCATCCCGGCGAGCGCCTGCCGCTGGATGGCGCAATGCTCTTCACTCAGGGAGGGAGGAGCGAGCGCGCGGTAAAATTCATCCGCTTCCTCCCGGCGCTGCGCAAAGAGACGATCGAAGTCGCCGAACACGAGAATCGCCGGTTCCTTGATCCGTTGCAGACGCAGCCGAACCGTTCGCGCCTCGGAGGGCCCAAGTGAGAACCGGTAGGCCGCCGCGGCCTTCGTTCCCATGCGCTGCGGATTCACCGCCGCGCCGTTCCTCCTCACGATCGCCTCGTGAAAGGCATCCTTCACGTAGGGCGATGGGTTCGGCACGCCGTAGAGAAGCTGCACGTTCGTTTCATTTTCGGTGAAAAGCAGCGGGCCAGCTCCTTCGCCAGCCAACCGGTATTCGCCGAGCGCGTCGTGGCTGGCTTCGATCACCGCCAGCTCCTCGGAATGACCGCTCCCGACCCGCAGATTTGGCCGGGGCTGGTCCGCGCTCCAGCTCCAGGTATTGCGAAACCAAAGCATCGGCAAGAGGTGGAGAGCAGCCGCTTCCGGCCCGCGATTGGTAACCGTGGCCCGAATCAAAATATCGTCTTCTGCCGCTTTGGCGTACTCGATCGTAATGTCAAAGTAGCGATCCTCATGCAGCACGCCGGTGTCCCAGAGTTCGAACTCCGGCTCCATCCTGGAACGCTCGGCATTGCGCCTGACCAGTTCCTCATAGGGAAATGCCGCCTGCGGGTAACGATAGGTCATCCGCATGTAGGAGTGGCTCGGCGTATTGTCCTCGAAAAAGAAAATCTCCTTCACGTCCTCGCCATGGTTCCCCTGCGGACCGGTGAGGCCGAAGAGGCGTTCCTTCAGAATCGGGTCGCGCTCATTCCAGAAAGCGAAAGCGAAACAGAGCCGCTGCTTGAAATCGCAGATACCGCCGATCCCATCCTCGCCCCAGCGATAGGCGCGGGACCGGGCATGCTCGTGCGGGAAATAATTCCAGGCGTCGCCGTTCGCGCTGTAATCCTCGCGCACCGTGCTCCACTGCCGCTCACTCAGGTACGGACCCCAGAGATGCCAGCGCTCTTCACGATGGTCGTTCTGTTCGAGACGATGTTGTTCGGCGTTCATCAAGGGACGGTGATTCGTTAGGCGGGCTCGCCTTCTGATTCAATAATGAAGTCGGCGCCTCTGTCGATCAAAACCGCGTCCCGCCGTTGCTCCGCGGTCCGGTTGCATTTGTTGTTAAGCTCCGAGCGGGTTGGATGTATGGTTGCCTCGCTGGCACGTCGAAAAAA
>DATMNS010000068.1:0-18815 GCA_035568735.1 Chthoniobacterales bacterium
CGATTCGGGGACTGCGCGACGCCAAACGCCTAACGTTCAACGTTCAACGAAGACGCGGGCGTTGCCCTTGCCGCCATCGTAGCTGGCTGTGGCCGCCGCCCTGTGGGCGGCGCGGGCATGGGTCAGGTCGGCTTGCTAGATTCCAGCCTCTCTCCCGCGCTTCGCACAGCGAAGCGGCTACATCTATGGCACCACCATCAGCGCAAGTGCGCTGCCGTCACCGCCTCCGTAGCTGGCTTGGAGATTGCTGCCGTTTATGTTCGCGATCAGGCTGGCGCGCCGCTTAGGCCGCCACCGAGTGGTGGTGCCACATCCGGCGCGACGATCTGTTTGGGCGGCTTCTCCGGTGCGAGCTTCGAACCGGAAGGCGGCGGCGGCCCCGGCGGCGGATTGATGAGTCGCCCGTGCTCGATCACTTCGCGAATTTGCACACCATCGAGGGTCTCGTATTCGAGCAAGGCTTTCGCGATGACTTCGAGCTTCTCGCGGTTGGCCAGCAAAATTTCCTTCGCCCGGGCATAAGCCTCATCGACCAGCTTGCGCACTTCCTGGTCGATCTGCTCGGCAGTCGCTTCGCTGTAATCGCGCGCCCGGGAGATGTCGCGGCCGAGGAAGACATAGTCTTCGTGCTCGCCGTACTCGACCATCCCCATCTTGTCGCTCATGCCCCATTCGCAAACCATCTTGCGCGCGAGCCGCGTCGCCATCTGAATATCGCCCCGCGCGCCACTGGTCACGTCGCCAAAAACAATCTCCTCCGCGACCCGGCCACCCATGCTGACGACGAGATCGTCGAGCAACTCGTTGCGCCGCTGGGTATACTTATCCTCGAGCGGGAGCCACATGGTCGAGCCTAACGACGGCCCGCGCGGGATAATCGTGACCTTGTGCAGCGGCTCGGTAAATTCCAAAAGCTCGAGCAGAAGCGCGTGCCCGGCTTCGTGATAGGCGGTGTTGGTCTTTTCCTTTTCGCTCAGCGCGAGGCTGCGTCGTTCTTTGCCCCAGCGAACTTTGTCCCGGCTTTCTTCAAGCTCGGCGAGAGTAATTCCCTTCAGACCGCGACGCGCGGCCAGCAAGGCCGCTTCGTTGATTACGTTGGCCAGCTCCGCGCCCGAGTAACCGGGCGTGCCGCGCGCGACAACGGCGAGGTCGACGCCTTCGGCCAGTTTCACTTTCTTGGAATGGACGCGCAGGATTTCCTCGCGGCCTTTCACATCGGGAAGATTGACCGTGATCTGGCGATCGAAACGCCCCGGACGCAGGAGCGCCGGGTCGAGCACGTCGGGCCGGTTGGTAGCTGCAATGATGATGACGCCTTCCTGCGTGTCGAAGCCGTCCATCTCGACGAGTAACGCATTAAGCGTCTGCTCGCGTTCGTCGTGACCGCCGCCGACACCGTGTCCACGATGGCGGCCGACCGCGTCGATTTCGTCGATGAAAATAATACAAGGCGCGGATTTCTTGCCCTGCTCGAACATGTCGCGCACCCGGCTCGCGCCCACGCCCACGAACATCTCGACAAAATCCGAGCCGCTGATGGAGAAGAACGGCACGTCCGCTTCGCCGGCGATCGCCCGCGCAAGGAGCGTCTTACCGGTGCCCGGAGGACCGACGAGGAGCACGCCTTTCGGGATGCGGCCGCCGAGTTTTTGAAACTTCTTCGGGTCACGCAGAAACTCGACCAACTCCTGGACTTCGTCCTTCGCTTCCTCGACGCCCGCAACGTCCTTGAAAGTGATCTTGTTCTTGTCCCGCGCGAGCATGCGCGCCTTCGATTTGCCAAAGTTGAGCGCGCCCTTGCCCGCCATCCGGATTTGCTGGCGGAAAAGAAAATAGAGAATGAGCAGGAAAAGGGCGATCGGAACGAAGCCGATAACCGCCTGCGCGAGAACGTTCGACTCGGTCCTGATCGCGATCGGCACATGGGCGGCGGCCAACTTCTCCTGCAAATCGGGAGTAAAATTCAAATAAACCGTCGTCCGAAATGGCACCTGCTGGGGCGGGGCATTGCCGACCCCCGGCCGGGAATAAGCGCCGCGAATGGTCTGGGTCGGCCGGCCATCCTCGACCACCAGGCGGAGCGGAAATTTCGGGTCGTTCGCGATCTGCTTGTGCTCGACCAACTCGAGAAAGCGATTGTAGGGCACGTCTTCCTCGGTGCCGTAGCCGGTCCCGCCACGGAAGAGCAAGGCCAGACCGATTAAGGCAAAGGCGATGGCGAAGAGGATAACGCCGCGCCAGTTAAAGTTGGGGTCGCTGCCCCTCTTGTTGTCTTTTTGGGAATTTCGTTCGGGCTGGGCCATAGGAGATGCAGCTTTTTGGAAAGGCGCGAGCGCGAAACTATCATGAAGCCTCGGCCAATGCAAAAGAGCAGGACCCGGGCCGCCGCATTGCACCGATGGCCGCGTGGACGTAATCTGGGCCCGGTAAATTTCATGTCGGAATCGGTTTCCACCTTCGCAGATAAGATCGATCGCGCGGTCCAGCGTGTGACTCCGTTCGCCTACCGGCTGCGGCGGCGCGGCCGACTTTGGATGCGGCGCGCCCTGCGCAAACCGCGGAGCGTGGCCGAGGGACCGAACCTGCTCCCGCTCCTCATCCAGGTGCTCGCGAGTTTCTCCAAAGCCGACGGGGTTCTCCTCGAAGAAGAGATCGACTCCAGCCTGGGCTTCCTGCGTTACGATTATCCGGAGGCCGTTTACTCCGAGTTGCGCATGCTCTTCCGGCAGGCGCTTTACGAACAACAGGATCTCTCCGCGATGGCGCAAAAGCTCGCCGCCTCCTTGAGCGCCGATCGCAAGATCATGCTCGGCGTGCAGCTCTACGATCTGATTTCGCAGGCCGGCCTCAAACAGGAACAGGTCGTCGCGTTTTACTCTTTCATGTCGCAGCTCGGGATGGCCGCGCAAGCGATCGATATCGTCTATCAGCTCAACGCCTCGGAGGATTCCGACCAGGCGGTTTATCAGCGTGGCGCCTCGCCCCTCGAGGCCATTTCCTTCGGCGGCAACGGCCAGTCCGACGTGATCCTGAAGAGTCTCTTCGGGAACGAGCGGCTGCTCGCTTTTCGCTACCACGATCTGATCCTGCTCAAGAACTACAGCACCCAGGCGGTTTCCGTCCGCGGCCGGCCGCTCGAGCGCGGAGGGTTCTGCCGGATTTATCCCGGCCAGCGCATCCTCATCGGGGACTACGTGCTTTCGTTCCAGGATCTGGCGACCTATTTCAACGCGAAGAAGAACGTCTCGCTCCCGCAGATTTTCGTGCGGGTAAACAAGGACTCCGACGAGGTGGAACTGGAACGCTCACGGACGCGCGAAAGTTCGCTTGAAGTGACCTTCGGTCTCACCGTGCGGGTCAAGGCCCTGCGCGACGTCCGGGCGACGCTCAACGGAGTCAAGCTCAAGGCCAACACCCAGGTCGAGGCGGCGCTCGACGATCGCATTGTATTCCACAACGACACCGAGATGGAGCTGCTTGATCTGCGGCGCCGCGCCCGGGCGATGGGCGGGCGCTTTCAACTCAAGGCGTCCAAATCCGAATATCTCGTTTCGAACAATCCGAGTTTGCTCGAAGAGGACGACATCCTGCTCTCGCCCGGGACGGCCGGCGATGTGCTTCTGAAAATTTCCTGCGATTACGAAAAACGCATCGGCGTTCTCGAAGTGCTCGAAGCCGATCGCCCGATCATGGTCGGTGATGTGGCGGTCCGAACGACCGCCCCGCTGACCGACGGGGACACCATCCGCATCGATGTCGGTCAATTCCTGCGGTGCGATTTTTCGGAACGCATCATCGAGGAAGAACGCAACATCATTCGCAGCCTCGAAGTGATCGACGTTAATCACCGCTTCAGCAACAGCGACGTCGCTCTCGAAGGCATCAGCTTCGCGCTCAATCGCGGCGAGCTGGTCTGCGTGATGGGCGCGAGCGGTTGCGGCAAGAGTACGCTGATGCGCGTGCTCGGCGGGCAGCTGCAACCATCGCGCGGCCAGATCCTGCTCAACGGCCAGCCGCTCTACGATAGCCTCGACACGCTGAAACGTTACGTCAGTTACATCCCGCAGGACGACGCCTTCGACGAGCACCTGACGATCGGCGAAAACCTGCAGTTCGCGGCCGCGATCCGCTCCCCGCACCTTTCACGGCGCGACCGCACCCGGCGGCTCGAAGCCAAGCTCATCGAGCTCGGCCTAAGCGAACGGCGCGACAGCATCGTGGGCAGTCCCGTGAAAAAAATCCTGAGCGGCGGCGAACGCAAACGACTCAACATCGGCCTCGATATGATCGGCTCGGCCGACGTTTACCTCTTTGACGAGCCGACCTCCGGGTTGTCTTCCAAGGACTCCGAGCACGTGATCGAGATCATCCGCGGGATGGCGCACAACAAGATCATCGTCGTCACGATCCACCAACCGAGCTCGAAGATTTTCCAGATGTTTCACAAGGCCATCCTACTCGACAAGGGAGGCCGGCTCGTCTTTTTCGGCACGCCGAGCGACATGTTGCGCTACTTCGCGGAGGCGGAACATCAGCATCAATTCGGAGCCGACCTCGGCGCCTGCGCCGCCTGCGGGACGACCCGGCCGGAGTTTATCTTCGATGTTCTCGAGACGCCCCTGCGCGATCTGAGCGGCGACATTATTTACGAAGAAAATAATCGCGGACAGCTGATGCCGGCACGCCGCTATTCCCCGGAGTTTTGGCGCGACAAATATGAGGCGTTTCGCCTGATCCAGGACGTCAAGCAAGTTCCCTTGCGGCGCGATCCGGTGTTGCCCCTCCCGCCGGACCCGCCGCAAAAGGCGCGCGAGCTCTTTCGCTGGCATGACGAATGGACGCAGCTGCGCACCCTCTTGCACCGCGCCTTCATCAGCAAGTTGCGCAATCGCGTGAACCTCGTTATCACGATCGGCGTCGCGCCCGTCCTCGCGCTTCTCATCGCGACGATCCTGCGCTATTCCGACAGCGGCCGCTACGATTTCGCCTCGGCTTATCACATTCCGACTTTTCTTTTTCTCACCCTGATCGTCGTCATGTTCCTCGGCCTGACAAACAGCGCGGACGACATCATTCGCGACCGCGCCGTCCTCCAGCGCGAGCGAAACCTGAATGTCCGGCTGACCTATTATGTTTTCTCCAAAACGGTCTCGTTAGGCGTGTTTGCCCTGGTGCAGTGCGTTCTCTTCGTCCTGATCGGCAACTACATCCTCGAAATCCGCGGGATGTTCTGGCCCGACCTCGCGGTCGTCTTCATGACCGCGATGAGCGGAGTGTCGCTGGGCCTGGTCGTCTCCTCGCTGGTGGCCGACCCGAAGACGGCGGCCAACATCGTGCCGCTCGTCCTCATTCCGCAGATCATCATGGGTGGCGCGCTGATCAAGTACGAGGACATGAACCGCAATCTCGGACTGGTTTACACTTTTGCCCGCTGGTTCCACGAACATCCCGATCGCGACGAAACGCAGAAATTGGACAGCCGCCTGCAGGTGCCCTTCGTCTGTGAATTTATCGCGATGCGCTGGTCCTATGAAGAGCTCATCGTGGCGCAGGCGAAATTGAATCCCCTCACCCGCCGCCAGGACGAAGCGCAGCGGCAGATCGACGCGATTGTCGCCCGACACGAGGGACAACCTGGCGATGCCAAAAGACTCGACGACCTGAAAGAGACGCTCGCCGTTCTCTCGGGCCTCGAGGCCCACACCCCGCGCGAACTCAATCAATACCTCGCTCTGATCGACCGCATCCTGAACGGCAAGACGTCCTTTGATCGCGCCGCTTTCCAGAACGCGAACGGTCCCATTACCGCCGAACAACTATTCGTGAATCAAAAGGTCTCCGACTTGATCGCAAACGCGGAGATGGAGCAAAACGATTACCGGCGCGGCGGCAAGCCAAACGTTTTCTTCGGCGCGCAAAAGCGCTACTACGGTGCGACCGTCACCGTTTTCACTTTCAACACCGCGGTCCTGATCGGATCGAGCCTCGGCTTGCTCTTGTTGTTGCACTGGATTTTGCGCCGCCAACTGGAGGTGCGAAGAAAGTAGGGCGGACGTTTGAGAGAGAGCTGTTCTAGGCGCCGTCCCTCTGGGAGGCGTGAGCCTGCGCATTGCCGCAGATCGAGCGTTCGACCAACGGACGCACGGGTCGCGCGACAAACGGCGCGCGCAAAATTTTGTGGACGCAGCAGTTCGAGGAACCGAGTAGAATCGACTTGATATGAAAAAAAATCCACCTAAGCCGCGCTTGATCGTGGCGGCGAGCGAGAACGATCCCGACATGCTTTACGCGACCCGTTTTTTCGCGCCTGACGCCTTCATTTTCCTTGAGCAGAACGGCCGGCGTATTCTCGTGCTGAGCGATCTCGAGATTGACCGCGGGCGCAAACAAGCCGCGGCGGACGAAATTTTACCCTACAGCGCGTTTGAAAAAGAAGTGCAAGGGACGAGCGCCAAAGCGCCAGCCTATGAAAAGGTCGTGGCGCATTTCCTCACAAAAAGAAAAGTGCGGTCGGCAGTCGTGCCGGCCAATTTCCCACTCGGTCTGGCGCGTGAAATCGAGTCGAAAAAAATCAGCCTCCAGCCGACGAACGGCCTCTTCTGGCCGGAGCGTGAAACCAAGGCCGAACCGGAATTGCGCTTGCTGCGCAAGGCGCTCGAGATCACGGAAGCCGGCATGGCGCGCGGTTTCGAGGTGCTCAAACGCGCGCAGCCGGGCAAGGCGCAAAAATTGCAATGGTCGGGCGCCGTTCTGACCTCCGAGATTTTGCGTGCCGAGATCGACACCGCCGTTCTGCGCGCGGGAGGTTTGCCCGCCAACACGATCGTCGCCGGGGGCGATCAGGCCTGCGATCCGCATGAACGCGGACACGGCCCGCTGAAGGCGAACAGTCTCATCATCATCGACATTTTTCCGCGCTCGGCAGCGACCGGTTACTATGGTGACCTGACGAGGACGGTGGTGCGTGGACGCGCGAGCGACGAGCAGCGCCGCCTCTGGGAAACGGTCAATGCGGGCCAGGCCCTCGCCTTAAAAAAAATGAAGCCCGGCGTCGATGGGCTGAAGTTGCACAAGGAAGTGAAACAATTTTTTACCGATCGTGGCTATCCGACCGAAGTCCGCGACGGCCGGCAGACAGGATTTTTTCATGGCACCGGTCACGGGCTCGGCCTGGAGATTCACGAGTTCCCGCGCTTCCAAAAGACCGTCTTCAAACCCGGCCAGGTGCTGACGGTGGAACCGGGACTATATTATCCCGGCCTCGGCGGAACGCGGACGGAAGATGTGGTCGCCATCACGACACGCGGGATTCGGATGCTTTCGCGCTGCGAAAATCGGCTGGAGTTGTAGACGCCGCTCTCTGGACGGCGCGGGTTTGCGCGTGATCGCCGATTCGACACCCGCGCTTCGCCGAGCGAAGCGTCTATCATAACCAAGTGTCCAACTGCCGCACCACAATGAACGAACAACGCGCTCAGGCGTCTAATCCAAAGACGATTCTTATTTAATTGATGTACGCACCCTATTACGGCGGGCTTTTCTCGTCGAACTATCTCATCCTCGTCGGCATTCCGCTTGTGATCGCTTTATGGGCGCAATTTCGCGTCAGCGGCGCGTTCAAGAAATGGGGCGCGGTGCGCGCGAGTTCCAACATTACCGGCGCGGAAGCGGCCCGCGAGATCTTGCAGGCTGCTAATATCGGCGACGTCAACGTGGTCGAGATCAACGATTACCTCGGTGATCATTACGATCCAACGCAGAAGCGGCTCTGTCTCTCGAGCAACGTCTACAACACGCCATCGGTCGCCGCGCTCGGCATCGCCGCGCACGAGACCGGCCACGCCATCCAGCACGCCAAAGCCTACGCGCCCCTCAAGGCACGCATGGCGGTCGTGCCGGTCACGGGGATCGCCTCGCGCATTCTGCCCTTCGCCATTTTCGGCGGCCTCTTTTTCCACATCACCGGGCTGATCACGATTGGCATCTACTGCTATCTGGCGCTGCTCGTTTTCCAATTGATCACGCTGCCGGTCGAGTTCGACGCCTCGCGTCGGGCCAAAATCATTCTCCAGCAAATGGGCATCATTCAGCCCGGCAACGAAGCCCTCGGCGTGAACAAGGTTCTCAACGCGGCGGCCTGGACTTACGTCGCCGCCTTCGTCGCCACCCTCGGCAATTTGCTCTGGCTCCTTTCGGTGCGCGATCGGCGATGATACCTGCCGTTGCGCTGCCGGCCCCCCGCCGCCTAACCGATTTGCTATCGTCGGGTGCTCCCGCGCGTGCTAAACGTAGTCGGGAGGCGATGGACCAACCGCGAACCGATGAAGATCAGGCGCTCGTCGCGCGCGCCCAATCGGGCGACGCCGCGGCCTTCGATGATCTCGTGGTGAAATATTCGCCGCGCCTCTACGGCCTGATTTACAACATGACCTCGAACCACGAGGACACGAACGACATGCTGCAGGATGTCTTCGCCAAGGCCTACCGCGCGATCAAGGGCTTCCGCGGGAAGTCGTCGTTCTACACCTGGATCCACACGATCGCGGTCAACATGACGCTCAATTTTCTCAAGAAGCGCGGCCGGCGTTATCACCTCAGCCTCGACGATGTCGACGCGAGCATCCAGAACGACAAGGAATTTATCGAGCTGACCTCGACGAGCAGCCCGGTGCGAGAAGCCGACCTTTCCGAGCTCCAGCGAAGATTGAACGAGGCGATGATGAAACTGTCTGATGAACACAGGGCCGTCGTCACCATGTTTCACATTCAAGGAATGCCACACGCGGAGATCAGTAAAATCCTTGGCGTTTCCGAAGGAACAGTGCGATCGAGGCTCTTCTACGCGAATCGCCAACTGCAAAATTATCTGGACGAATTCCGCAAGAACCCCGTTGGTTAGAACTCGCAGCCCATGGACAACTTCGACGAAAACGAAATCGGAAAATTGCTTCGCTTGAAAAAGTACGAGCAACCGCCTCCCGGTTACTTCGAAAATTTCCTCCATGAATTTCATCGCCGCCAGCGGGATGAGCTTCTGCGCCAGCCGGTCTGGAGCGTTCTCTGGCAGCGACTTTCCGATTCTCTTTTCCGGTTAAACATCCGGTCGCTCACCTCGTATCCGGCCGCCGTCGCCGCGGTCCTGGTCTGCGCCGCAGTCATTTCGTTGAAGGTCTACCAGGCGCCGTCATCCGCCGGCGACGCGATGGTCGATACGAGCACGCTCCCATCCAATGAAAGCGTGATCGATCAAATGCCGAGCCAGCGCGTGGCCGATTATTTCACGCTTAGCTCGTCGCTTCCGACGCGCCGGCTCGGGCCCGATCTCTCCCGTCAGATGAATGAAAGCGCCTACACTCACCGAGCCACGACGCCGCCGCGCTACGTGCTCGACCGGTTGCCCGTGAGTTATGAGCCGTCTTTCAATTTCTAGCCAGGCGTCGCGCTCGTTTCTTTCCCGCGGATGCACGGCGGGTCTCGCCAGTCTCTGCGCACTCGTTAGTCTGAGCCTGCCCGCGCTCCGCGCGCAGGACGATACGGCGGGCGCCATCAGCCGCGAAGTGAAGTCGCTCTTCGAACGCTGCGGCCAGGCGATCGTTAAAATTCACGCAGTCGACGAACACAGCGAGCTTTCCGGGACTGGCTTTTTTGTCGACCCGACCGGCACCATTTATACCTCCTATTCCGTCGGCGGCGAGGCGAGTAATTTCACCGTCCAGTTCAACGGAAAAAAATATCACGCCACCCAATTGATGGCCGATCTGCGCAGTGGGATCGCGCTTTTGAAGGTGGACGCGGCGACGCCCTTCCTCCCGATCGGCAAATCAGCCGAACTCGGCCTGGCCACGCCTGTCGTGGCCATCGGCTATCCGCTCGATTTGCCGGAGTCGCCGAGCTTCGGCATGATCGCGGGCTTCGACCGGAAATATCTCGGCCGTTATTTTGCGACCACGCACCTGCGGATCAATCTCCCCACCCAGCGCGGCGAAGCGGGCGCCCCGCTCCTCAATTTCAAAGGTGAAGTCGTCGGCATTCTTGTCAGCAGTGTGGACAGCGGCTCGGCTTGTTACGCCTTGCCAATCGACGCCGCGGAAAAAATTCGGCGCGATTACGTGCGCTTCGGCGATGCGCGTCACGGCTGGATCGGGATCGACGTGCATGCGACAGAGAATGGAGTCGGAGGTTCCAACGCCGAGATGACGGAAATCCATGAAGGCACACCGGCGGCCGGCTCGGGCTTGAAGACGGGCGACATCCTGTTGCAGGTCGGCCGGGTTGCGGTGCACGAACCGGAGGATGTGATCGACGCCTCCTTCTTCATCAGCGCCGGCGATTCGGTGCCGATCACCGTCATGCGCGGAAAGGAAAAACTTACTTTCAATGTCCAGGCCGCATCCGCGAAACCTGAGGCAATGGCGCTGGGACCGAGCAAGAAGTCGGCTGTGCCTCTGAAGCTGGAGGCGACTCCGAGGTAGCCTGCCTTAGAGCATCCGGCGAAAAGCCGCCTCATCGACCACCCGCAGGCCGAGCTGGCGCGCTTTCTCCAGCTTGCTCCCCGCTTCCTCCCCCGCGAGGACGAAGCTGGTCTTCTTGCTCACGCTCCCGCTCACCTTGCCCCCGTGCTGCACGATCTCCTCGGCGATTTCGTCGCGCGGCTTGCTTAACGTTCCGGTGATTACCCAGGTCGTCCCTTTGATTTTCGAATCGGAGGGCGGCGCGGCTTTTCGGTCGCTCGTTAGACGCAAGCCGGCGGCCCGCAACTTCTCGATCATCTCGCGATTCCCTGGCTCGCGAAAAAACTGGGAGATACTTGCGCCGACGACTTCGCCCACATCGGGGATGCGCTGGAGGTCTTCCGGCGTGGCTGCCAGCAACGCGTCGAGGTTGGGAAAGTGATCGGCCAGGGCGCGCGCCGCACTCACCCCGACATGCAAAATCCCGAGGCCAAAAAGGAGGCGCCAGAGCGGCTGTCGCTTGCTGCGCTCGATCGCGGCGCAGAGATTCGCGACACTTTTCTCGCCCATCCGCTCGAGCTCGCCCAGTTGCCCGCTCGTTAGGCGATAGATATCGCTGACCTCGCGCACCAGCTTGTGCTCGACCAGTTGCTCGACCATCGCCTCGCCCAGGCCTTCGATGTCCATCGCGCCGCGCGCCGCAAAATGCTCGACCCGCCGTTTCAACTGCGCGGGACATTGCGCGTTTACGCAGCGCACCGCGACCTGCCCCTCGTCCTTCACCACCTGACTGCCGCAGACCGGGCACTTCTTCGGTATCCGAAATTTTTTCTCGGAACCAGTCCGCAGATCCGTGCGCACGCTGACCACCGCCGGGATCACTTCGCCCGCTTTCTCAATCACCACGGTGTCGCCGATCCGAATGTCTTTGCGCGCCACTTCCTCTTCGTTATGCAAGGTCGCGCGGGCCACGCGGCTCCCCGAAACCACCACCGGTTCGAGCGCGGCGACCGGAGTGAGCACGCCGGTGCGGCCGACCTGGATGAGAATATCGAGCAGCTTCGTCTCGACCCGCTCCGCTTCGTACTTGAAGGCCATCGCCCAGCGCGGCGCCTTGGCGGTCATGCCTAACAACTCGCGCTGGGCGAAGGCGTCGACCTTCACCACCGCGCCGTCCGTTTCGTAAACGAAATCGTGCCGCACCTCTTCGAGCTCGCGAATCGCGCGCAGGATTCCCTCAACTGAATCCGCCGGCCACCAGCGTTCGCTGCAGGGCAGGCCGAGTTTCTTGAGCAACGGGAAAAGCTTCGAATGATGCGTCAACTCCATCCCCTCGACCGCACCCGTCCCGTAGAAGATCACGCCCAGCGGGCGTTGCGCCGTCATCGCCGGGTCAAGCTGCTTCAAGGAGCCAGCCGCGGAATTGCGCGGATTCGCGAAGACCGGCAGCCCGGCTTCGCTCCGTTCGGCGTTGAGTTTGACGAAACCCTTCTTTGTCATGAAGACTTCGCCTCGCACCTCGAAAAGCCGCGGGGCGTCGCCTTTCAGTTGTTTCGGGACCGAGCGGATGGTGCGGATGTTCTGCGTGATATCGTCGCCCGTGGTGCCATCGCCGCGCGTCGCCGCATATTTCAGGCGCCCGTCTTCGTAGAGAAGGGAAATGGCCACGCCGTCGACCTTTGGCTCGACCACGACCGGGATCTTCTCGTTAGGCAAAAGCTTCTCGAGGCGCCGGTAGAACGCTCCGACTTCTTCTTCCGAATAGGTGTTGTCCAGGCTGAGCATCGGAACGCGATGCGTGATCTGCGCGAAGGCCTTGAGCGGCTCTCCGCCCACCCAGCGAGTGGGTGAATCGGGGGTGATGAGCTGTGGGAAGCGCTCTTCGAGGTCGACCAGTTCGCGATAGAGCCGGTCGTACTCGCGGTCCGAAATGGTGGGCGCGGCTTCCTCATAGTAGCGCCGGTTGTGTTCCTCGATTTCCGCCCGCAAGGCTGCGATGCGCTGGGCCGCCGACGCTTCCGTTTCCGCCATGAGCGATCATACAAACGGCGCCGCAAACGGCAATCTCCGGTAGCCGCTCGCCGCAACCAGTTGCAACTTCCAACGAATGGAGCACGCGATGGAGAGAATTCTCGGCATCGAGGGCGGCGGCACTAAAACCTCGTGGATGCTCTTCGACGCGCGCGGTGGCGAATTGCAACTCCTCGATGACGGCTCGCTGGCTCCCACGAATTTTAGCCTAACGAGTCGCGAAAGAATCGTGCAGATCTGGCGGGAGATGCCGCGCAACGTCGAGGCGGTCGGCGCCTTCCTCGCCGGCTGCGGGACGCCCACTGATCGCGCAGAACTAACGAAACTCTGCGCCGAAGTCTGGCCGGGAGCCGCGATCGTAACCGGCAGCGATCGCGAATCCGGATTCGCTTCGGCCTTTGGCGAAGGCGACGGCATCGCCGTAAATGCCGGGACCGGATCGTCCATCACCGGCCGCCGAGAGGGCCGTTTCGAACGCGCCGGCGGCTGGGGTCACGTCCTGGGCGACGCCGGCGGCGGCTATGATCTGTCGCTGGAAATGTTGCGCTTCGTGCTGCGCGACTACGATCTGCACCGGCGCGGCAGCGAACTCGCGCAGGAAGTGTTGCGCGCCCTCGGCCTGAACGACCTGAACGAACTCGTTCGTTGGGCGCAGACGGCCGGCAAGATGGAAATTGCAACGCTCGCGCCGCTCGTTTTCGCAGCCGGCGCCGCCGGGCACAAGGAAGTCAACGACATCCTGTGCGCCGGCGCCCGCGTCCTCGCCGAGTACACATGCGCGGTCGCGGATCGGTTGGAATTTCGCGCCCCGCCGGTCGCGCTGCTCGGTGGATTATTTCGCGGACATTCCATCTATGTGTCGGCCTACCGCCGGGAGTTGGCGGAGCTATCGCCGGTGGCCAATGTGTTGGTGGCGGAAAAACCTTCGGCGTTAGGCGCAGCCTGGCTCGCGCTCGCCCAAAGACCGCCGCTCGCGCCGCATCTGGAAAAACCAGCGCCGGAAATCGCGGCGGCCGCGACGGAAGGAATCAACCCGCGATCGCTGGATCTCGAGAACCTTTCGCCCCGGGAGTTAGTCGATCTCTTCGTGGCAGAAGAGAAGTTTGTGCAGGAAGCGCTGCGCGCGGCGGCGGACCGACTGGCGGAGGGCGTCTCCCTGGTCGCAACGGCGTTGAAAAGCAAGGGCCGCCTTTTCTATGTCGGAGCGGGCACGAGCGGTCGGTTGGGCGTGCTCGATGCCAGCGAAATCCCGCCGACTTTCGGCGCAGCGCCGGAGCTTGTGCAAGGGATCATCGCCGGGGGCGCCGCGGCTTTTCAGCGCAGCGCGGAAGGCGCGGAAGACGACGGGCACGCGGGCGGGCTCGCGATCGTCGAACGCGGCGTGAGGGCAAACGACGTCGTCTGCGGGATCACCGCCAGCGGCCGGACACCGTTCGTGCTGGGGGCGCTGCGCCGCGCGAGGGAGCGCGGCGCGCGCACCCTCCTGCTGACCTCCAACCCGGCGGCCAGCTCCTTGCCTAACGAATTTGATCTTTGCATCGTTCTCCCGACCGGGCCGGAGTTGCTGGCCGGCTCGACGAGACTGAAGGCTGGCACGGCGACGAAGGTGGCGCTGAATATTTTGTCGACCGGGGCGATGGTCCAGCTCGGGTGTGTGCGAGGCAACCTGATGGTCGAGTTATCCGCGACGAACCAAAAGTTGCGCGCGCGCGCCGTCCGCCTGCTGGTGCAACTCACGGGTTGCGATGCCGAGACGGCGAGGGCGCGCCTGGCGTCCCACGGCTGGAATTTGCGGGCGGCGCTGGCCGGCGGGGACGCGGCCGGCTAAAAGCCTTCGTTCTCGGGCAGCATGTCCTGAGTGAAGTGGGGGTTGGCCAGCCGATCTTTGATCGCTACCTTGGTTACGGGCGAAGAATTGTCGGCTTCGGCGGCCACGGCGTGCTGCGACGTAATCCTGGCTTTGGGCGTTTTGTGCCTCCACGCAAGCTCGTTGAATTCGTCACCGATTTCGTAAACCAGGAAGACGGCGCGCGTCACCATCTGTCGACGAACCTTGTTGTCCCGGTCGCGCAGTTCCAGTTTGTAGATGCCATCCACGCCCAGCGAGTCGGTGAGCGGGGTGGACCTAAAGGTCTTGTTCACGACCACTCCGCTCGCCGACCAACTGCCAAACGGTGAACCCTGAGCGACGGCGCCGCCGAGCAGAATGCAAAACGCGAACCGAAAGAAATTCTTGCAGAGCATCACGGTGGAGCAACCGATCAACCGAGACCGGCAGCCATCCGCCTGGTATGCAATTTCCGCGCCCGAAGGGCGAAAACCCCGGAAATTTTCAGGTCAGCGAAAGGTTTTCTTCAGAAACAAGCACGCGGATAGACCCCGCGGCACGAAGCAAATTGAAACTTAACCGGAGGAAAAATATGTTGTGGACTATATTCGTTATTCTGTTGGTGCTCTGGCTACTCGGCTTGGTGAGCTCCTACACGCTGGGTGGATTCATTCACATCCTGCTCGTGCTGGCCATCGTGGTGCTGATTATTAATCTCGTCTCCGGCAGACGCAGCATTTAGCGCGTGAAACCGGCGGGCATTATCGGTCTCATCCTCATCGTCGTCGGCATCATCGCGCTGGCTTATGGTGGATTCTCCTATACCAAGCGCGAAAAGATCATCGACGCCGGGCCGCTCCAGGTGAGCGCCGACCGGGAGCACACCGTGCCTTTGCCGCCGGTCCTCGGAGCCCTCGCGTTGGCCGGCGGGATCGTGCTTGTGCTCGCGGGCAACAAGAAATAGCGGCGGCGCAGCGTCTCGCCGCTGTTTTTGGAGCCGGGGCGTCGACCCCGGTCGCCGCCAGCCAACGACACATTCCCTGACCTGGGTCAGCGCTCTCGGCGACAACGGCGACACTAGATATGGATCGCGTGGCCGAAAGCCTGACCCACCGCTTCATGGACGGATTCGCTCAAGGTCGGGTGTGCGTGAATGGTCGCCTCGATCTCTTCATAGGTGGCCTCGAGCGTGATCGCCAACCCGAGTTCGGCAATCATCTCCGTTGCCTCGGGCCCGATAATGTGCGCGCCCAGAATTTCACCGTGCGGTTCGCCGATGATTAACTTCACGAAGCCCTCCGTCTCGCCGATCGCCCGCGCTTTGCCGCTCGCGCTGAAGGGGAATTTTCCGATCCGGAATTTCTTGCCTGACTCTTGCGCGGCGCGCTCCGTCAGGCCGATGCTCGCCACTTGCGGCTGGCAATACGTGCAGCCGGGAAATTCACGGATCTTGCGCGGCTCGATTTCACCAAACATGCCTTCGACCGCCTGGATGGCTTCCCAGCTCGCGACGTGCGCGAGCCAGGGCGGCCCGATGACGTCACCCGCCGCGAAGACTCCTTGAGCGTCCGTTTCGTAGCGGTCGTCGGTCTGGATGTAACCGCGCCCGGTCAATTCAAGTTTCAGCTTTCCGTTAGGCAAAAGCGGCCTGACCCCGATCGCCACCAAGCAAACATCGGCCTCGATCGTTTCGGCAGATTTTCCTTCCACCGCGATCCGCACCCCCGTTTTCGTCGTCTCGGTCTTCGCCGTCTTCGTGTTCGTCAGGATTTTGATCCCCTGTTTCGTTAGGGCTTTTTCCAGCGCCTGCGACACTTCCGTGTCCTCGACCGGCAAAACGTCAGGCAGCATCTCGATCAGGATGACCCTGGTCCCAAAGGCGTTGTAAAAATAGGCGAACTCCACCCCAATCGCGCCCGCCCCGATGATGACCATGCTCTTCGGTTGCGGATCGAGGATCATCGCTTCGCGACTGCCGATCACTTTTTTGCCGTCGAACGGCAGTCCCGGAAGGGCCCGTGAAAGCACGCCGGTCGCGACGAGAATTTTTGCCGCGGCGTGCGTTTCGGTTTTTCCCTCGGCGAGTTTCACCAGCACTTCGCCCGGTTTGTCCATCGAGGCTTCGCCGCGAATGTAATCAACCTTGTTCTTCTTGAAGAGGAATTCGATCCCGGCGGCGTTCTTGTCCGAGACGTCGCGCGAACGCTTGATCACCTTGCTCCAATCGAACGAGAGCCCGTCGATCTTGAAACCGAAGTCGGCCGCGCGGTGCTTCATGAGATGATAGAGCTCGGCGTTGCGCAGGAGCGACTTGGTCGGGATGCAGCCCCAGTTCAGGCAGGTGCCGCCCGCCCGCTCTTTCTCGACGCAGGCGACGCGTTCCCCAAGTTGCGCGGCGCGGATCGCGCCGACATAGCCGGCGGGGCCGCCGCCAATAACAACCAAATCGTAGTTCATGGAAAATCTCGAAGGCGCGATCCTGCGGCCCGGCCTAGTCGTGCTCGTCAGGCGAACGGCCCGTTGTCGCGATCAACTGTTGAAAGCGTGGATCACTCCGAATTGGGTCCCAGCCCGGATCGATCTTCAAGAGCGGGACTGTCGTGCCGTTGGGAGTGGAGAGCGAACGCTTGATCAACTCCAGGGCCCGCTCGTTTTCCCCGGCCCAGGCCAGCACCTGGGCCTGGCCGATCGTCACCTGCGGACCATCGAAGGCGTCGCGCGATTCGGGGAGCAATTGCGCGGCACGATCGGCTTCGGCAATCCCGCCCTGCTTGTCCCCAATCCCCACGAGCAGTTGGGCGAGCAGCAGGTGGCGCGACGCGTCATCTGGGCTTTCGCGGATCAGCCGCTCCACCATCGGCCGGGCGCGCTGAAAGGCAGCCCGCGCCTTCTCGTTCTCGTGCATGTAAAGATAGATCATGCCTTCGGAGAAAGATTTCGGGACCGGCGCCGTTCCCATGCTGTGCAGGATTTCGCCCGGACAATTTTGAAGCACCTGCAAGGCGGCGGTGAATTTTCGCTGCATGATCCACACATTGGCCCGAACGAACGAAATCAATCCGTCCGGGTCAAAACCGTCGGGCGCGTTGGCGAGGAGGCTTTCCGCGACACTAAAATCCCCGCGCCCGGTCAGCGCGATTTGTGCCTTCACCCCCCGCAACGAAAACGAATCCGGCGCAGCTTGTAGTCCGCGGTCGACGGTCCTGTCGGCCTCATCATAGCGCCGCAGCGCAATGTAGTTGAAGGCCAAATTCAGGAGAAGGTCGGCGTCCTTGGGATTGAGCGAAACCGCCTTCTCAAAGTTCGCCGTCGATTCATTCCACTTGCCCTGCCGTCGCTGGATGGCCGCAATCGCCTTCAGATTTTCTGCATCGTTAGGCAAACCATGTTGCGCCGCAGCAAATTCCCCCAGGGCCCGCTCGTAGTCGCGTTGTGTCCAATAGTAGTAATAGCCGAGGGCCGCGTGCGTCTCCGGTAGATTGGGCTGCAAACGCTGCGCCTCTTCCGCCGCCACGCGTGCTTTTTCCTGGCGCGCGGAAGTCGGATCGCTCGTGTGATAAATCCAGCTTTGCAAACAGGAAAGTTCCGCGAAGGCGAGGGCAAACTTCGGATCCAATTGGATCGCGCGTTCATAGAGTTCCTCGGCCTTTTGGATATCGGTCTCAAGGTGATCGGGTCGCATCTGCAGATCGTGCGCCTCCACAAAGGCCAGATAAGCTTCGCCGTTCTCCGTCGGTTTCTGCGATACACGCGCTTCCTCGGTAGGCGAAAGCCGGGCCTGAAGGGCACCCGCGATTTCGTGCGCGAGATCAGTCTGGATCGCAAAGACATCGGTCAATTCGCGGTCGTATTCGTTCGCCCAGAGATGCTCATCGTTCTCCGTGTTGATCAGCTGCACGTTGACCCGCACACGTTTGCCGTCGCTGCGGACGCTCCCCTCGAGAATGGCACCCGCACCCAACGCCTTTCCGATCTCGCGAACGTTGCGGGTGGAGCCGCGATACCCCATCACAGAGGTACGCGAGATGACTTTCAAATCGCTAATCCGCGAGAGCGTCGTCAGAATGTCATCCTGGATGCCGTCCGCGAAATAAGCGTTGCTCTTGTCGTCGCTGAAATTTTCGAACGGCAACACCGCGATCGACTTGTCCACCTTCTTCGCGGCCACGTGCGGCAAAAGAAAGAATCCGGCCACGATCGCCACCGTTAGGCCGACCGCGCCTAACAAAAAGACGTTGCGCCGGCGGTGCGGATTGGTCGGGTCGCCGGCCGCCGGAAGAGCGGGCGTCGTCTGGATGCCAGTTGAGGTAATGTCGAAAGCCCAAGCCAGGATGAGCGCGATGGGAAATCCGACCAGCAAGAGCACAATGACAAGGCGCAGCGACCAGTTGGGCAATTCCCACGCCGGAAAAACCGCCGACGCGAGTTGAATGATGCCGCCGGCCGCGATCACATAGGCAACGGCGACGCGGTAAACCTTGCGCCGCTTCAGTTCGTCGAAAAAG
>DATMNS010000069.1:0-10367 GCA_035568735.1 Chthoniobacterales bacterium
GGATAATATCTCTTTCGAAATCGAGGAGGGCGAACTGGTCGGCTTCCTCGGCCCGAACGGCGCCGGCAAAACGACCGTGCTCAAGATGCTCTCGGGTCTGCTCAACCCGACCTCCGGACAGGCGCGCGTCCTCGGGTTCGTCCCGTGGGAGCGGCGCGATGAGATGAAACGGCAGTTCAGCCTCCTGATGGGCCAGAAGAACGCGCTCTGGTGGGACCTTCCCGCCCAGGAATCGCTCGAGCTCAACCGGGCGATCTACGGGATCGACCGCGACCGTTTCAAGAAAGTGGTCGGCGGCCTGAGCGAGCTGCTCGAGGTGCAGGACAAGATGAATGTGATGGTACGCGAGCTCTCGTTAGGCGAGCGAATGAAGATGGAACTCATCTCCGCTCTGATCCACGAACCGCGCGTCCTTTTTCTCGATGAACCGACCATCGGACTCGATGTCGTTAGTCAGAAACGTGTTCGCGAGTTTCTCCGTCTCTACAACCAGGAGCACCGCATCGTCACCATGCTCACGAGCCATTACATGCAGGACATCGAAGAGTTGTGCCATCGGGTCATCATCATTGATCACGGCAAAATCTTTTTCGACGGACCGCTGAGCGCAATCATCGACCGGTTCTCGGGTCACAAGGTTATCAGCCTGACTTACGCGGACAAACAGGCGCGGGATTTTTCCGAGCTCGGAGAGGTGGTCGAGCAAACGCCGGTTAGCGTGCAACTCAAGGTGCCGCGCGCGAAAGTGACCGAGGTCTGCCGGCAACTCTTGAGCGCTTGCTCGGTCTCGGATATTAACGTCCAGGAATTGCCAGTCGAGGATGTCATTCGCCAGCTTTTCGGCGAACGCCGCGGGGAGAATCGAGCCGCCCAAACGCCGCCGGCCTGATCCGCTTCAGACCCACGAACGCGCCATCGCGGCCCTCAATTCGTGCACGTAGGCCGGATTCGCCTCGAACTCGACCGTCGGCATTTCCGCGAGGGTCACCTGTTCGCGATAGGGTTTGCTCTCGACGTAGCCGGCCGCGAGCAGCGCATTCAGCACGTCAGTCAGGTCGTCCGGCTCCATCTGAGTATAATCCTGCACCTCCGCTCCGGGGACGGCGCTGGCAAAACCCAGCGCTTTCAGCACCGCGTGTTCGCGCCCGCTGAGCTTGATCTTGCGCATCGGGGTCATTGGAAAGCAGGTCGCATACCGGAATGTGGAGGCTTGCACGCGCGTGTCGCCCGCAGAGGCTTACGCCCCGCTCATTCCTACCCAGCTGTGCGGCCGACACGGCTGCCGCAACACCGGCGCGAAATGCGCCAGTCTTTACTCCGCGAACGCCCGCCGTAGCTTCCCAGTTCCATGCCTGTTTCCGAGGACCAGATTAAGGAGGCGCTCAAAGCGGTGAAATATCCGGGCTTTAGCCGCGATATCGTCTCTTTCGGGATCGTCAAAGGGATCGACCTGCGCGATGGCGATGTGACGGTGCAAATGGCGCTCGCGACGAACGACCCCAATGTGCCGCAGACGATCAAAAACGAGGCGGAAACCGCGCTGCGCAATCTCGTCGGGGTGCGCGCGGCGAAGGTCAAAATTGACATTCATGCTCCACCCGCCGGCAGCGGCAGCGCCGGGGTCGGCGCGACGAGAATCAGCGGCATCAAACACGTCGTCGCCATCGCCAGCGGGAAGGGCGGTGTCGGCAAATCCACCGTCGCGGCCAATCTCGCGGTCGCCCTCGAGCAATCCAAGGCTGCCGTTGGCTTGTGCGACTGCGACATTTACGGGCCGAGCATTTCGCTCATGTTCGGCTCACGCGAGCGTCCGATGGCGACGGAGGACAATCGCATCATCCCGATCGAGCAATATGGATTGCGGCTCATGTCGATGGGCTTCCTGCTCGACGACGCGGCGCCGGCCATTTTGCGCGGTCCGATGGTGACCCGTTATACGCAGCAGTTTTTGCGGCAGGTCGAATGGGGCGAACTCGATTATCTCGTACTCGATCTCCCGCCGGGCACGGGCGATATCCAGCTTACGATCGTGCAGACGGTCGCGCTGGCCGGCGCGATCATTGTCACCACGCCACAGGAAGTGGCGCTGATCGATGCGCGCAAAGCCGCCGCGATGTTCGAGAAGGTCAACGTGCCGGTGCTCGGCTTGATCGAGAATATGAGCTATTTCATTTCTCCTTCGGATGGAAAGCGTTACGACATTTTCGGCAGCGGCGGCGGCGAGCGTGAAGCGAAACGAATTCGGGTGCCCCTGCTTGGTCAAATCCCGATCGATATCGCGACCCGCGAGGCCGGCGACCGCGGGATGCCGGTGATGGCGGAAGCCCCTGAATCTCCGGTCGGGGCAGAGTTTGCCCAGGTTGCCCGGCGGCTGCGGGAAATTTTATCGACCACGTAAAAGCTTGCCATGCCGGACCAACTTCGCCTAAATAGCGGCCGCCTTGGTTCGTCTAATGCTAAAGAGAGATTATCAGGAAAGGATTTGGTTGAAGTGGTGGCAATGAACGAGAACGCTGGAAAGGCTTCCGAAGACGAGCACTTTCTGAAAAGTTCCGTGCTCTACAAGGAGTTCCTTGCCGAGCGCGAAGAGGTCTTGAAACATAAGTGGATCGAGAGCGAAAAGGCCGGATCGGACATCGGCTTCGAGAAGGCGCTGCTCGATTGGATCGTGAAGCATCGCTCCAATTGGCGCGAGCGTAGAGTGCGCGAGACCAGGCCGACAAAAACATCGACCTGACCTCGCGCGCTTCCTTTAAGGCGATCCTGCGAGGTCGCGAAGGAAAATGAGCAAAACCCGCCCAACTAACGAATCCGACGCCGTCCGCATCTTCGATGCGGAAACGATGCAGCGTGCCTTGCGGCGAATCGCGCACGAAATTATCGAGCGCAATCGCAATCTCTCCGCGCTCGTCCTGGTCGGCATTCCGGCGCGCGGCGTCGAGCTGGCTCGCCGCCTTGCGGCCGTCATCGAGGCGATCGAAAAGGTGCGCGTCGCGACCGGGGTGATCGATGTCTCGATGCACCGCGACGACATCGGAACACGCCGGGCGCTTCCCGTGGTCAAGGTCTCGCAACTGCCGCTGCCGCTCGAACAGCGAACGGTGGTCATCGTGGACGACGTCCTCTTTACCGGCCGCACCTGTCGCGCGGCGATGGATGCGATCGGTTCCTTTGGCCGTCCCGCGTGCATTCAACTCGCCGCCCTGGTCGATCGCGGTCACCGCGAACTTCCGATCCGGCCCGATTTTGTCGGCAAGAATCTACCCACCGCGTTCGCTGAGCGGGTGCGGGTGCGTCTGGAGAATATCGACCACCAGCCGGATGGCGTTTGGCTCTTGAAACCGGAGGCAAATGAATAGCGACAAGGGGCGCTGGACGCGCAAGGATTTACTGGGCCTGCGGGAGCTCTCCGTCGAGGAGATTAACCTTGTGCTCGAGACGGCCGACGCTTTCAAACAAGTCGGTACCCGCGAAGTCAAGAAAGTCCCGGCACTCCAGGGGAAAACCCTGATCAACCTTTTTATCGAGCCGAGCACGCGGACCCGCACTTCCTTCGAGCTCGCGGCCAAGCGTCTCAGTGCCGATATCGTTAACATCTCCGCGGCGGCTTCCAGCCTAACGAAAGGCGAAACGCTCAAGGATACCGCCCGGGTGCTCGAAGCGAACCACGCCGACATCATTGTCCTCCGGCATAGCTCGGCTGGCGCGCCGCAATTCCTCGCCAGCCGCATCGCTTCGAGCGTGATCAACGCCGGTGACGGCGCGCACGAGCATCCCACCCAGGGCCTGCTCGATCTCTACACCATTCGCGAAAAGAAGGGCGCGGTGGCCGGACTCCACGTGGCCATCATCGGCGACATCCTTTTCAGTCGCGTGGCGCGCTCGAATATTTTCGCGCTCTTGAAAATGGGTGCGCGCGTCACGCTCGTTGGGCCGAGCACCCTCGTGCCGCGCGAGTTTGAACAGCTCGGCGTTACCGTGTCGCACAATCTCGAAGACGTGCTGCCAACGGTGGATGTGGTGAACCTGCTTCGCATCCAGCATGAGCGACAGCGGAAGGAATATTTCCCCGGCCTCGGCGAATACATCCGCCTTTTCGGCCTGACGAAGGCGCGCGCCAGACTCTTGCGGCCGGATTGCCTGATCATGCATCCGGGGCCGATCAATCGCGGGGTCGAACTCGACAGCGAGCTGGCGGACGGCGCGCAAAGCGTCATTCTCGATCAGGTGACCAATGGTCTCGCGGTCCGCATGGCTGTGCTTTATCTCTGCGGAGGAATCGCCACGTCATGAACACCCTCATTCGCAACGCAAGGATCATCGACCCGGCCAACGCTCGTGACGAGGTCGGCGATCTCCTCATTGTCGACGGGCGCATCGCTTCCCTCTCTCAACTCTCAACCTTCAACTCTCAACCCGATGAGATCGACGCAGCCGATCTTGTCGTTAGTCCTGGACTGATCGACATGCACGTTCACTTCCGTGAACCTGGTTTTGGCTGGAAGGAAACGATCGAATCGGGCGCGCGGGCCGCGGCGGCGGGCGGATTTACGACGGTCGTCTGCATGCCGAACACTTCGCCGGTCGCCGACAGTCCAAGCACGATCGCGTGGATCAAGGACCGCGCCATTGAAGTTGCTGCCGTGCACGTTCTTCCCACCGGGGCGATTTCCAAGAATCTCGCCGGCGAAGAGCTGGCGCCGATCGGTTCGCTCGCGCAGGCCGGCGTGGTTGCCATTACGGACGACGGACGCTGCGTTCAAAACAACGAGCTTATGCGCCGCGCGGTCGAGTATGCGCGAATGGTCGGCGTGCCGGTGCTCGACCACTGTCAGGACTACAATCTCGTCGGGCACGGCGTCGTCCACGAAGGTTACTGGAGCACCCTGCTCGGGTTGCCCGGTTGGCCGGCGGCGGGCGAGGAGGCGATCGTTGCCCGCAACATTCTCCTCGCGGAACTTTGTGACCACCGGATTCATTGCCAGCACATCAGCGCGGCTGGGAGCGTCCGGCTCCTCCGGGAAGCTCGGTCGCGCGGGGTCAAGATCAGCGGCGAAGTTTGCCCGCATCACATCTCACTGACGGATGAAGCGATTCAAAATTTTGACACCGATTGTAAGATGAATCCGCCCCTTCGGGCGCAGCGCGATATCGACGCGCTCCTCGAAGGGATCGCCGATGGCACACTCGAAATCCTGGCGAGCGACCATGCACCGCACGCGAAGTTCGAGAAGGAAGTGGAGTTTGACGCCGCGCCCTTCGGGATCGTCGGGCTCGAAACCGAGCTTGGTTTGTTTCTCGACCTTCTCGTTCATCGGCACCGAACCATCGCATTGCCGCGCTTGATCGAGATGCTGACCGTGAACCCTGCAAAATTACTCGGCTTAAAATGCGGGACGCTGTCGTTGGGCGCGCCGGCCGATGTCACATTGATCGATCCGGATCTGGAATGGACGGTCGACGCCGGTGCCTTCCAATCGGCCTCGCGCAACACCCCGTTCCACGGCTGGAAACTGAAGGGCCGCGCGGTGCGGACGATCGTCGGGGGAAAGACTGTCTGGCAGCTTTAGCTACGACGGGTAGCCGCCGGAAATATAGTCCCGCAACTGTTCGAGCGTTGCGCTCTGGGAGGAGATCACCTGCTTCACCAGATCGCCGATCGAGACGACGCCGCGGAGAGAGCCGTCGGCGACCACCGGCAGATGGCGAATCCGTTTTTCGGTCATGAAACGGAGGCATTCCTCCACCGTCTCGCGCGGATGGGCCGTCGTCAGCTCGGTGGTCATGATTTCACGCACGTAGCTGGTCCGGGAGGTCTTGCCTTTGAGCATCACTTTGCGCGAGTAGTCGCGCTCCGAGACGATCCCGACCAGTTTCCCATTCTCCACTACGAGGAGCGCGCCGACATTTTTCTCGGCCATGAGGGCGATCGCTTCGTAGACGGTCGCATCGGGTGAGATCGACCAGATCTCGCGATTTTTCTGGCTCAGAATTCTTTCGATGGTTCCGCTGACGTCCACGCGAATGAGAATAGCGGCCGCCCGAAAGCGACGCAATCAATTAACACGCGCGGTGCGCGAACTTTCGGGCGATCATCGCCTCGAGTTTTGCGACGAGCACCGGGTCGGGCAGGCGCTCGAGCACTTCGTTGAGGAAGCCGCCGACGAGCAATTCGCGCGCGACGGGCGCGGGGATGCCGCGAGCGAGGAGGTAAAACATTTCGTCGTCGTCGAGCTGGCCGGAGGTGGCACCGTGACTGCATTTGACGTTGTCGGCCATGATCTCGAGGCCGGGCATGGAGTTCGCCTCCGCGTCGTCGCTCAACAGGAGATTGCGCACTTTTTGGTAGGCGTCGGTGAAATGCGCGTGGGGCTCGACCCGGATCAGGCCGCCAAAGGTATTGCGCGACCGGCCGTTGAGCGCGTTCTTGAACAAGAGATCGCTGTAAGTGTGCGGCGAAGCGTGATCCTGCAGGGTGCGAGCGTCGAATTCCTGGGCTTCATTTCCGATCGAAACCGCCAGCATGTCGCTGTGCGCGCCCTCGCCGGCGAGACGGCTCAGACTTTCGAGACGTGAATATTTTCCGCCGAGACCGAGATGAAGATTCAACGCCCTCGCATCGCGCGCGACGGTCGTGGCGTTGATCTGAATGCTCAACGTCTTGTCGCTCCAATCCTGCGCGCAGATGTAGGTGACCTTCGCGCCGGGGCCGACGATCAGATCATTCACACCGCAGGCGAAGCCGGCGCGCTGTGGGTCGGTCGAGCGGAAGTGCTCGACCAGCGTTATCTTCGAGAGGTCTTCGGCTACGACGAGCGTGTGCGGGAAAATCGCGGCGTTCTCGGTGTGCAGCCAGTGAAAGGTTTCGAGCGGCAGTTCCACTTCCACCCCGCGCGGCACATAAAGAAAGGTTCCCGACCTAACGAACGCCTCATGGAGCGCGGAAAATTTGGCGGAGCCGAGCGCGGCCGGCTGACTCATGAAGTGACGGCGGAAGAGTTCTTCGTGCTCGATCATCGCTCGCTCGAGCGGCTGGAAGATGACGCCGGCTTTGCGCAGATTTTCCGAAAGGACGTCGCGTTCGAGGAAATGATCGTCGGCGAAAACCAAACGGGCGGAGGTTTCATCGAGCTCGCCCGAGCGTTCGAGGATTTCGTGGCTATCTGCTTCCGACAGGCGCCCGGCGGTAGAATAGGGCGAAAGATCGAGCAGGCCGACGTTGGAAAAGCGCCAGGCTTGGTCGGTCCGCACGGGCATCGGCAGGCTCTGGAATTGCGTCCAGGCCGCCTGTTGCTGATCGCCAAACCAGGCGGGCACCTGGTCGTCACCGTGCCTCTGGATTCCCTCAAGAATTCCGGCCATCTTGGGCGCGACTGCGGAGGTTTTTTCGAGAACGGCTGACGGGTTGCTCATAGCGGGCTGAGACGCGAACGGCGGTCCAAGACCGCCGTCAAACTGCGTCCGTTTCTGCGGGTGAAACCTAGCCGACGGAGCCTTCCATCTCAAGTTCGATCAGGCGCTTTAGCTCAACCGAGTATTCCATCGGAAATTGCCGGACGAGATCGTTGACGAATCCGTTCACACTCAAGCTCATCGCCTGCGCCTTGGTCAGGCCGCGCTGTTGCATGTAGAAGATCTGCTCGGCGCTGACCTGGCTGACACTCGCCTCGTGCTGCACCGCATTGCCGGTGCCGCGAACGGTGATGGCGGGATAGGTGTCGGTGCGGCTGTTCGCGTTGATCAGGAGCGCGTCGCACTCGGTGTTATTCTTGCAGTTCTTGAGATGCTTCGGCACGTGAACCAAGCCGCGGTAGGTGGCCCGGCCGGTGCCGATCGAGATGCTCTTGGAAATGATGTTGCTCGTCGTTTCGTCGGCGGCGTGCACCATCTTCGCACCGGTGTCCTGGTGCTGACCGTCGCCCGCGAGCGCGATCGAAATCACTTCGCCGCGCGCCTTACGGCCCTTCATCACGACGCCAGGGTACTTCATCGTGAGGCGGGAACCGATGTTGCAGTCAATCCATTTCACTTCCGCCTCCTCGTGGGCGAGGCCGCGTTTGGTGACGAGGTTGAAAACGTTGTTCGACCAGTTCTGGACGGTGATGTACTGGAGTTTCGCGCCTTTCAGGGCGACCAGCTCGACGACCGCGCTGTGTAACGTGGCAGTATTGAATTTCGGCGCGGTGCAGCCCTCCATGTAGGTCAGCTCGGCGCCTTCATCGACGATGATGAGGGTGCGCTCGAATTGCCCAAAATTCTCGGCGTTAATCCGGAAATAGGCCTGGAGCGGATGCTTCACCTTCACGCCTGGAGGCACGTAGATGAACGAGCCGCCACTGAAAACGGCGCTGTTCAACGCGCTGAATTTGTTGTCCCCGGTCGGAATCACTTTGCCGAACCATTTCCGGAAAATCTCCGGGTGATGTTTCAAACCATCGGCGCTCCCGACGAAAATCACTCCCTGTTCGCCGACCGCTTTCTTGATGTTGGAATAGACCGCTTCGCTATCGAATTGCGCTTCTACCCCGGCGAGGAATTTCCGTTCCTGCTCCGGAATGCCGAGCCGCTCGAAGGTGCGCTTTACATCGTCGGGCACATCCTCCCAACTGCGTTTTGGCTGGGTACCGCCGCTGAGATAGTAGCGGATATTATCGAACACGATCGCTTCCAGATCCTTGCTCGCCCAATGCGTCGGCATTGGTTTGCTCAGAAAGGTGCGGAGCGCGTTGAGGCGAAATTCCCGCACCCAGTCGGGATCCTGTTTCACATCCGAGATGTAGTGGATCGTCTTTTCGCTCAAACCGATGCCGGCATCGTGGGTGTGCGTCTCCGGGTAAGCGAAATTACCCAGGTTCCGTTCGATATCGAGCGTCTTGTTTTCCTTAACCATTTCAGTCTCCTTCTTAGGCGAGCGCGGGCTCGGTGATGTCCTCCCGCACCCAATCATAACCCTTTTCTTCCAACTGCAGGGCCAAATCTTTGTCTCCGCTGAGCTCGATCCGGCCGCGCACCATGACGTGCACGTGATCGGGTACGATGTAATTCAAAAGCCGCTGGTAATGCGTGATCAAAAGCACGCCGAGATTCGGCCCGCGGAGCGAGTTGACCCCATGCGCGACAACTCTGAGCGCGTCGATGTCGAGCCCGCTGTCGGTCTCATCGAGTACCGCGTACTTCGGATTGAGCATCGCCATTTGCAGAATCTCGTTGCGCTTTTTCTCGCCGCCGGAAAAGCCTTCGTTCACCGCGCGCGAAGTAAAAGCGCGATCCATGTTGAGCAGATCCATTTTCTGGTAAAGCTGCGCGTAGTAATCGGTCGCCTCCAGTTCCTCGCCCTCCGGCAAACGTGCCTGGACTGCGGCCCGGAGGAAATTGGCGATCGTCACGCCCGGGATTTCGCTCGGGTATTGGAAGGCCATGAAAAGCCCACGGCGCGCCCGCTCATCCGGCTCGAGCTCGAGCACGTTCTCGCCGTCCATTAGCACCGAACCCGAAGTCACGACGTAATCCGGGTGCCCGGCCAGCACCTTCGCGAGCGTGCTCTTGCCGGAGCCATTTGGCCCCATGACGGCGTGCACTTCTCCCTTGGGAATGGCAAGGCTGAGACCGCGAATGATCTCCTGATCGGCGATCGAAACATGTAAATCCTGAATGACCAATTGATCCATAATTTGCGAAGTGGAAGATACGCCGGAACTCCCGTTTTTGCGAACGCAATTCATCCCTCCGTCGTTGCTCTCGACACCGGCCGGAGTTGTGGCAGCCGTCAATCTCTGGTTAAAGTCCGGTTTGAATCATGGACGACCCTCACGCTGCTGATCAAGACCGACAAATCCGGGCTTTTGTGCTCTGCGGCGGGCTCGGTACTCGACTCCGTTCGGTCTTGAGCGATCGACCAAAGTCGATGGCGCCCGTTGCTGGCGTTCCTTTTCTCCAACTGCTTCTCGAGGACCTTAGGTCCCAGGGCATCCTCGAAATCATCCTCGGAACCGGTTACATGTCGGAGCAGGTCGAGGCTTTTTTCCCGCAGGGCGAGAACATCGGCCTGCACGTTCGCTACTCTCGAGAGAACAAGCCTCTCGGGACCGGCGGAGCCCTTAAACTGGCTGAATCGCTCTTGAGCGATCCGGTCGTGGTCCTCAATGGAGATAGCTATGTGGAGTGGAGCCTCGCGGCGACGGTGGAGCTCTTCCGCAAAAAAGACGCGGCCATCGTCATCGTCCTGCAAACGGTCGCGGATGTGAGTCGTTATGGAAGCGTGACGATCGAGGCGGATGGCTGCGTGACCGAGTTTGTCGAGAAAGGAACTCGGACCGGCCCGGGCTTGATCAATGCCGGGGTCTACCTGTTGCGGAGGGAAATCGTCA
>DATMNS010000070.1:0-10291 GCA_035568735.1 Chthoniobacterales bacterium
CGTTTGCGGCGACTCGCCGCAAACATTGGGGCGGGATTAGCTTCACGGCTTCGCCGGCGGGGATTGGACCAAAGCTCCGTTCGGTGAGTCGCCTCACGGAGCACGCGAGTCGCGTGCGCTCCCCGGAACTTGGGTCGCCGCGCCGTCTATCCTCGTTAGGCACTAGCCCTGGTGCGCGAGGCAGGCGCGGATGAAGCCGCTGAAAAGCGGGTGCGGCTTGTTCGGTTTGCTCTGGAATTCCGGGTGATACTGGCAGGCGAGGAAGAACGGGTGATCGCGCAATTCGATCAATTCGGCGAGCGCTCCGTCGGGTGACGTGCCGCTGATGAGAAAACCTTTTTCCTCCATCTGGGCGCGGTATTTCATGTTGAACTCGTAGCGATGCCGGTGGCGCTCGAGCACTTCGTCATGCTTGTAGATTCTTTCCGCGAGCGTCCCATGCACGATCCTGGTCGGCCAGGTCCCGAGCCGCATGCTGCCGCCTTTTTTTCGAATTTTCCGCTGCTCATCGAGCAGGCAGATGACCGGCTCGGCTGATTCCTGGTCGAACTCGCTGCTGTTGGCGGCGGCGATGCCGCAGACATTGCGCGCGAACTCGATCGTCGCGACCTGCATTCCGAGACATAGCCCGAGATAGGGCACGTTATTTTCGCGGGCGAACTGGGCGGCGCGAATTTTTCCCTCCACCCCGCGCTCGCCAAAGCCTCCGGGAATAAGCACGCCGGCCACATCGGCAAGCTGACCGTCGACGCCGTTCTCGAGCGATTCGGCATCGATCAGGCGCAGATCGATCCCGCAATCGTGGCTCGCGGCCGCGTGCGTGAGCGACTCGTAAATGCTTTTGTAGGCGTCCTGCAAGTCGATGTATTTGCCGACGACCGCGATCTTGACCTGCTTCTTCGGGTTGACCACCCGACTAACGAACTTGCGCCAGTCGCCGAGATCAGGTTGCGGCGCGTCGACGTGCAGCAATTGGCAGACGAGCTCGTCGAGCCCTTCTTCATGCAGCATGAGCGGCATCTCGTAAATCGTGTGCGGCACATCGCGCGCCTCGATCACCGCGTTGCGCGGGACATTGCCGAAGAGGGAAAGCTTTTGCCTGACGTCGGCGTCGAGCGGCCGTTCCGTGCGGCAAATCAAGACCTGCGGTTGAAGGCCGATCTCGCGCAATTTCGCGATGCTTTGCTGGGTCGGTTTGGTTTTGAGTTCGCCCGCCGCCCGGATGTAAGGCACGAGCGTGACGTGCATGTTGACTACGTTCTGCGCGCCGACCTCGAGAATGAACTGGCGGATGGCTTCGAGAAAGGGCAGCCCTTCAATGTCGCCGACCGTCCCGCCGATCTCGGTGATAACGACATCGACCTTTGCGGGATCGGCGACCTGCCGAATGCGCGCCTTGATCTCGTCGGTGACGTGCGGGATCACCTGCACGGTGTTGCCGAGATAATCGCCGCGGCGCTCCTTCAGGATGACACTTTCATAGACCTGGCCGCTGGTCAGATTGTTGTTCCGCGAGAGAACGCAATTGGTGAAACGCTCGTAATGGCCGAGGTCGAGATCGGTCTCGGCGCCGTCGTTCAGGACGTAAACCTCGCCGTGTTGGAACGGGTTCATCGTGCCGGGATCGACATTCAGGTAAGGGTCGAACTTTTGCAGGAGAACGCGCTGGCCGCGCAGCTCGAGGAGCGTGCCGAGGGAAGCGGCCGCGAGGCCTTTGCCTAACGAACTAACCACACCTCCAGTAACAAAAATATATTTCATCGGGAACGAACCTGGCGCGGTCGTCGCGCGGCGGCGAGCAACTGACGCCCGATCGCCCGGGCGTCGTCCGGGGTGTCCACTCCGGGCGAGCCGCTGCTGGTCACGACCACGTGAATGATTACGCCATTCTCCAGCGCGCGCAATTGTTCGAGCGCTTCCGCCTTTTCCAGCGCCGCCGGTTTCCAGCGGACAAAGCGGAGGAGAAGGTCGCGGCGGTAACCGTAGATCCCCTGATGCCGGTAATAGGAGATCGTCGCGCTCGCCTCGCGGTGAAACGGGATCGGGCTCCGCGAAAAATAGAGGGCGCGCCCTTGGCGATCGAGGACGGCCTTGACCTGGTGCGGCGACTGCGCGTCGGCGGGATTCTCAAACGGGTGCACCGCGGTGATCATCTCGATCTGCGGGTCGTGCTGCATTTTACGCGCGAGTTGGTTGATCAAGCTTGGAGCAACAAGCGGCTCGTCGCCCTGGATGTTGATGATGTGCGAGACGCCGTGCAATTTCGCCGCCACCGCCGCGATCCGGTCGGTCCCGCTGGCATGGACCGGACTCGTTAGGCTGACCTCCGCGCCCCAGGCGAAAGCGGCTTCCGCAATGCGCATGTCGTCGGTCGCGATGATGACGGAGTCGAGCGCGCGCGCCCGCCGGCAACGTTCCCAGACATGTTGCAGCAAGGGTCTTCCCGCGATGCGGTGCAGGGGCTTGCCCGGGAAGCGGGTCGAACCCCAGCGGGCGGGGATAATGCCGACGGTTTTTGTCATGAATGCTCGCAGCCTAACAGCGGCTGGAAGCGCCTTGCAACGTTGCTGGTCTCTCCGGGTAGCGCACGCGTCTCGCGTGCTGGTCGCGGTGTCTCGCCGCGACGAACTTTCGCAATGAGTTGGCAAGGTGGCGGGATCGATCACTTTCTTGCCGCAGATTGGGAAGTTCGCGACGGCGGAACGCCGTCGCCAGCACGCGAGACGCGTGCGCTACCCAGGGGAATCTCCACCCGAAGTTTCATTGAGATTCAAAATGATGTCGACGGCGGCCGACATATCTTCCGCGATCCAATGCGGCGCGCTGTGGGTTTCGTGCGCACCGTAACCGGTTTTCACCAAAATCGTCCGGACACCGGCGTTGCGCCCGCACGCGATGTCGATCGCCTTGTCGCCGATGAAAAAAGAGCGGGCGAGATCGATGTCGTGGTCGCGTTGTGCCTCAAAAACCATGCCCGGCGCGGGCTTGCGCCGATTGGTCGCGAGGTCCGGCCGGTCGGGGCAAAAATAAACTCCGTCAAAAGTGGCCGGGAGAACGGCCCGCGCCACTTCCGCTTCGACCGCGCGATATTGTTCTTCGGTAAAATAGCCGCGTCCGATGCCGGCCTGATTGGAGATGACGATCAATTTGTAGGCGGCCGCTTTCAGACGCTGGAGCGCAGCGGGCACCCCCGGAAAGATTTCTACCTGCTGCGGGTCGGCGCAGTAATTCACCTCGCGCATTAACGTTCCATCGCGGTCGAGAAAGACGGCGGGCGCCGGTTCGTTAGGCGCCGTTGTCATCCTCGAAGCTGGCAACCAACTCCGCCGGGGTGACCGTGGCCGTTCCCAGTTTTGCGACGACCACGGCGCTGGCGTGATTGGCGATCTGCGCCGCCTCGACGGGCGAGGCATCGCAACAGAGGGCGAGAGTAAAGAGCGCGATCGCGGTGTCGCCGGCGCCCGAAACGTCGAAGACCTGACGCGCTCTGGTCGGGATGTGGTGCGGGGTCTTGTTGCGCTCGAGCAGCATCATGCCCTGTTCGCCCAGGGTAATCAGGAGCATCTGCGTGTCCCAGGCGGTCAGCAATTTCGCCCCGGCCGCGAGTAACGCGGCGTCCTCCAGCGGCGGATCGACCGGATCCGTCGCGGGGAAGCCCGCGGCGTGCAGCGCTTCGCTCCGGTTTGGCTTCACCGCCGTGACGCCGCCCCAGTCGATTACCCGGTGCGGGTTCGGATCCGCCGTCGTAATTTTCCCGGCGGCGCTGAGGTCGCGGGAAATCTGCCTAACGAGATCGGCGCTGAGAAAACCCTTGCCATAATCCTCGAAAATGAAGGCGTCTAGTTCCGGCAGGATTTTTCGCAGGCCGGCCACGACCTGGGCGACCTGCGGAGCCGCCGGCTCACGAATCTGTTCCCGATCGACGCGAACGACCTGCTGATGGCGCGCGACGATGCGTGTTTTCACGATGGTGCGAAAAGCGGGATCGGTCACGACGAGGCCGGTGTCGATTTCTTGCGCGCGTAACAAATCCAGCAATTGGCGGCCGCCGCCATCCGTCCCGACCGTCCCGATGACCGCAACCCTGTGGGTGAATTCGCGCAGGTTGCGGGCGACGTTGGCCGCGCCCCCGGGGTAAAATGATTCGCCGGTGACCTCGACCACGGGCACGGGCGCCTCCGGCGAGATGCGGCCGACTTTTCCCCAGACGAATTCGTCGAGCATGAGATCGCCGGCGACCGCGAGCCGCTTACCGGCAGCCCGGGCCAGAATCTCCTGCAGACGCTCCAGTTTCATAAGAAGAGAAGCGGACTACTCCGCGCCCGATGCCACCGCCGAAATGGGTTGCTCCGATTTAATAACACTGGATCGTATCGCGATTTGTGCCGCCGCGCGGTTCTGCATAAAGTGCCCCACTAATCCTGAATACCTTCTCGAAATCAATAGTCGAAGCTGCGGATGAGATCTTTCTTTAAAATACTTCTTTTGGCGGGCTGGGTCCTGGCTGGTCTGCGCTCCGACTCCATGGCGGCGGAACCGGCGCGGCGGATCGATGTCAAACGGCTCTCGAAAAACATCGACGACGTGGTCGTTCCGCTGCCCAACGAAATCTTCGGCGCGCTCAACAAGCTTGATAGCGTGAACTGGAAGGAATTCGTGCGCACGAATAAAGGCACGAATTTCACCGAGCGCCCGCGGATCGCCCTCCTTCTCGGGACGGTCATCGCCGACGGTTTCATCGCGGTGCAGGCGGAGGACGCTCCGAGTGTGAAGGAGATCGGGCAGCGCGTCGTTAATCTGGCGAAGGGCATTGGGGTGGGAAGCTCGATTGTGCCGCACGCGAAGGCGATCACGGAGGCGGCCGACCACCGCAATTGGCCGGCGGTGCGGCAGGAACTCGACCGCACCCAGAACAGCGTGCAACAGGCGATGAACGAAGTGCACGACGAGAAGCTGTCGCAACTCGTTAGTCTCGGTGGCTGGCTGCGCGGCACCGAGGTTTTGACGGCGGTCGTCAACCGGCATTTTTCGGCGGACGGCGCGGAGCTGTTGCACCAGCCCGACCTGCTCGACTATTTCCAACGCAAGCTCAATGGAATGCCGGAATTCGACCTTCCGCTCCTGGGCAAAATCAAAAGCTCGCTTGTCGAAGTAAAGCCCTTGATCGATGTCGATAGCCCGATCTCGCCGGCGTCGGTGAAAAAGATCAACGAGATCACGACCAGCCTCGACGAGGGAATCATCACGCGAAGTCCCTGACCCCCGATGCGTCCGCCTTCTCCAACCGCCCGTCGCACCGCTCTTTTCCTTGGCGCGTTGCTCGCCCTGCAGGTCGCCGCGTCGCGCGCCTCGGTCGATGATGCGCATTCCTTCGCCCTCGAGTCGGCCGAGCCATACGTCAAGCAAGGCTATCAGGTGCGGGAAGATTATTGGGGCGGCGACCTCGGGGCAGGGGAGAAAAAAGCCGTCCGGCAGCAACTTTTCAAAGGCAACGATTACTGGTTCTGGATGGGAACCGAAGTGGAGCGGGCGAAGGTTTCCGTCCATGTTTATGATGCCGACGGGCGGCTGAGCGAGCAGCCCGATAGCTGGCAGAAAGGGCACTTCGCCGCGGCGCACCTCATCCCGAAGACCACCGGCAGCTATTTCATTATCGTGGCCGTGGAGAGTTCACCCGAAGAGCGCACGCACTGGGCACTGGTTTACGGCTTCAAGTAAACCTAACACGCGAGGAAGCGACAGCGCGCCTCGCTTCAGGTCGTCGCGAGGGTTGGCTGACCCTGAAGGTTTGACACTCTTCCCGGCAAAGCCGTATCCTCGCGGCTAATGATGTTCCAGCCGCGAGATGACTGAAACGCGCACGCTGCAGTTTGAGAATGCGCGGGCCGTCCAGTCGCTCTACGCCAATGACCTGAAGTTGATCAAAAATCTCGAGGAATCGCTCGGTGTGAAAGTCACGACTCGCGAAGGCTGGATCAAGATGGAAGGCGACGCGGCGCAGGTCGCGAAAGCCGAGCGCGTCTTCACCCAACTGGAAAGCGCGCGGCAACGCGGCGTCGATATCCAGCGGCACGAATTTACCTACGCCCTGAACTCGGTGAACGAAGCCCGCGAAGATAAGCTGGACGATCTCGTCGCGATTAAGATCGTGACCTCGGCGCGCAAGCCGCCGATCGTCGCGCGCACTCTGGGCCAGCGCAATTATCTCGAGGCAATCCAAAAACAGGACGTCGTTTTCGGCATCGGACCGGCGGGAACTGGCAAGACCTACCTCGCGGTGGCGATGGCCGTTTCCGCCCTGAAAAAGGAACAGGTCGACCGCATTGTCCTGACGCGTCCGGCGGTCGAGGCGGGCGAAGCGCTCGGATTTTTGCCAGGTGATTTGCAGCAAAAAATCACGCCGTACCTGCGTCCGCTTTACGACGCGCTGCGCGACATGCTCGAGCCGGAGGAGATCGAGCGCTATGTGGCGCGCGAGACGATCGAGATCGCGCCGCTCGCCTACATGCGGGGGCGCACCCTGAGCAACGCGTTCGTCATTCTCGATGAAGCGCAAAACACCACGACCGAACAAATGTTCATGCTCCTGACGCGGATCGGGCCGCGCTCGAAATGCGTCGTGACCGGCGACGGCACCCAGATTGATCTGCCCTTGAATAAACGCTCAGGATTGCTCGAGGCTCTCCAGGCGCTGAAAAACGTGCCCGGGATCGGCTTCGTTTATTTTAGCGACAAAGATGTCGTTAGGCACGAGCTTGTCCGCGCGATCATCAACGCCTACCAGCAGCACCGTTCGCCGGCGAATACCGGCGGCGCAGCCCGAAAGTAGCGCCTCATGTTTGAGTTCCTGCACAGAACCCGCCTCGTGAAACGAGGGCTCGCTTCGGGCAAGACCCGGCGGCGTCGCCCCTCGAACGAAATGCTGCGCAGTCTGGAGCATGCCCTCTGGATGAGGGTCACGATTTTCGCCGCCTTCGTCGCCGGGCTGGCGCTCCTCGTTTTCAGCGGCCAGCAGCAGGAACCGACGCGTAATTTTGTCTTCGCGCTCCTCTTGCTCGCCACCGCCGTGGCGCAGCTTTGGGTCAATCAGCCAAAAACCTTCGGACGAAACTCCCGCGTCTTCCTCGTCTTCGGAATCATTTATTTGCAGCTCGGCCTGACGAAGCTCCTTTTCGCGCTCTGCAACAGCGGCGTGGTGGCTTCTTTGAAACCGGAGGCCGCCTGGCTGATCGCTCCCTACGCCTTTGCTCCGCTTGTCCTCTGCGTCTTGCTCGGCCGTAACCATGGCCTCTACGGCGCTGTCTTCGTTAGTCTTTGGAGCAGCATTCTCGTCGGCAAAATCGACGCGCCGATTCTGGTCATTGGCCTGATCAGCGGCTTCACCGCCGTCCTGCTCACCCAGCAGGTGCGCCGCCGCAGCCGGCTCATCCGGGCCGGCCTTTTCGTTGGTCTCGCCATCTGGCTTCTCTCGCTCACTTTCGGATTGATCGGTCCGATCAACCTCTTCAATCCGGTGGCGACCGATTGGTCGATGATCGGAATCCAGAGCGCGTTCGCCATCGGCAACGGCCTCGTGACGGCAATGGTGGTCGGCGGCGCCCTGCCGATCCTCGAGCAGGTCTTCCGCATCACGACCGATATTTCCTGGCTCGAAGCCTCCGATTTGAATCACCCGCTCTTGCGCCGGATGACGATCGAATCGCCCGGCACCTATCATCACAGCCTGGTCGTCGCGAATCTCGCCGAATCAGCGGCCGAAGCGATTGGCGCGAACGCCACCCTTTGCCGTGTCTGCTCCTATTTCCACGACGTCGGGAAGCTGGTGAAGCCGGATTATTTCACCGAGAACATGAACTTCGAACGCAACCCGCACGACGACCTGGCCCCGACGATGAGCGCGCTTATTATTATCGCGCACGTCAAGGAAGGCGTGGATCTGGCGCTCAAGCACGGGCTTAATCAGCAGGTGATCGACGTTATTCAGCAGCATCACGGCACATCGTTAGTCTTCTACTTCTACAACCGCGCGCTGCAGCAGCACGAGGACGCGCGGGCCGGCGGGAAGATCATGAAGATGCGCGAGGAGGACATTCCCGAGGTGTCGGAGGAAAGCTTTCGCTATAGCGGCCCGAAACCGCAGACCCGCGAGAGCGCGATCATCAGCCTCGCCGACATGGTGGAAAGCGCGTCGCGCTCGCTGGAAAAACCAACGCCCCAAAAAATCGAGCAACTGGTCACCGAGCTGATCGATCAACGCCTCGCCGACCATCAACTGGACGAATGCGAGCTGACCCTGCGGGAATTGAGAACGATCGCGGAGCGCTTCCGCTTCACCTTGATGAACATGCTGCACACGCGGATCGCCTATCCAAAGGAAGGAAAAGGCTCGACGACCCGCGAGGACGGCGCGCGTCCCGATGTGATGGCGGCAACGAACCGACCAGCCTCCGCCCCCCCGGTCTCGGCCGCCTGACGAGTGGAGGATTTCGCGAGCGAGCGGGTGCGCGAATTTGGAGCGCAGGTTGCGATTGTTCTCGGCTCGGGGCTGAACTCGTTAGTCCAGGACCCGCCCCGCGAGCGCGTCATCCCTTATCGCGAGATTGGCGGCCTGCCGGGCTCGGCGGTAAAAGGTCATCTCAGTCGCTTCGTCCTCGACGAGATAAGCGGCACGCGGGTCGTCTTCTCCCAGGGACGAGCCCATCTTTACGAAGGCTACAGCGCACGCGACGTCACGGCCGGAGTGCGCTTTCTCGCGCGCGCGGGAATCAAAAAACTCGTTCTGACGAACGCCGCGGGGTCGGTCAATCCGGATTTCGAGCCGGGCTCGTGGATGATGATTACCGACCATCTTAACCTGACTGGGACCACGCCATTGTTAGGCGAGAGCGACTTCGTCGACTTGACGGATGCTTACTCGCCGGATTGGCGCGGACGTCTCGCGGCCGCGGCCCGGGCGATGGGCCTCAAGCTCCACGAAGGGGTCTATGCCGGGATGCTCGGTCCGCAATACGAGACGCCGGCCGAAGTGCGGATGCTGCGGCTCCTGGGGACGGACGCGATCGGGATGTCAACGGTCTGCGAAACGATCCAGGCGCGCGCTCTCGGGCTGGAGGTCGCCGCCTTTTCCTGCCTAACGAATTGGGCCGCCGGGTTGAACCCGGGACCGCTCTCGCATCGTGAGGTGCTGGCTGCGGGCGAAGCGAGTGGCACCGTGTTCATGCGCCTGCTGGGCGCCGCGCTCTAGGGCACCGTATCAGATGTTTCGTGAGTGAGGATGATATACGTGAGTCACGTATATCATCAAATGCACGGTTGGAGCGCGATGTCATCGCGACGACAGAGCGTCGCGCTCCACGCACGTTTCAAGTGATACAGGGCACTAGCTCTTCGTCTTTTCCGCCGGCTGCATCCGTGCGCACTGGGATTTGAGCTCCGCATACTGCTTGGCGGAGAGGATGTGTTTCGCGGAGTGCATGAACTTGTCCATGCTTTCCTTGGTGCAACCCGCCTTTTGGCAATCCGCCTGGGCCGCATCGAGCTTTGTCTTCTGATCGGCGGTCAGGTTCATCTGGGCGTAGGCTTTCGAGCAATCCATTTTCCCGTCCGCTGACATACCGGCGCAGCAGGCGCCTCCCGCGAAAGCGGAGCTGGTGGCGAGAACGACGGTGGCGAGCAGAGCGAAAGTTGTTTTTATCATACGCAAGAGATCGCACGCCGGTGCGAAAATTCAACCAACCGGGTGGTCAGTCGGACGCTTTACGCGGCCACGAAAATCAGCTTCCCTGCCCGCTCGTCGACTTTGATCGTTTGCCCTTCGTGAAATTTTCCCTCCAGAATCTGGAGGCTGAGCGGATCAAGAATCTCCTTCTGGATCGCGCGCTTCAGCGGCCGCGCTCCGTAAACCGGATCGTAGCCTTCGCGCGCAATCCGCGCTTTGGCGGCGTCGGTCAGCTCGAGCATGATCTTTTGGTTCTCGAGCCGTTTCGTTAGGCGACGCAGTTGGATCTCGACGATCTTCTTCAGGTCTTCCTCATTCAGCCGGTCGAAGATGATGATCTCATCAACGCGATTTAAAAACTCCGGCCGGAAATGTTGCCGCAGCGCATCCAGCACCCGCCGCTCGCGCTCTTCGCCCGAGGTTTCCTCGGTGATGAATTGCGACCCGATGTTCGAGGTCATGATGATGACCGTGTTTTTGAAATCGACCGTCCGTCCCTGGCCGTCGGTGATCCGGCCGTCGTCCAGCACTTGCAGGAGGACATTGAAAACATCCGGGTGCGCCTTCTCGATT
>DATMNS010000071.1:0-5669 GCA_035568735.1 Chthoniobacterales bacterium
CGGAGAGGCGCTGATGTTGACGATAACCTCTGCGCCTTTTTCAACGAGGCCGCGCGCCAGCTCAAGGTCATAGAGCGGACGCGGCAGGTAGCTTTCGGTCCAAATGTCTTCGCAAATCGTAATGCCGATGCGGCGTCCGGCGATCGTGAAGACTTCGCCACCGTTGCCGGGCTCGAAATAGCGATCCTCATCGAAGACATCGTAGGTGGGGAGGAGCGTTTTGAAGGTCTTGCGGATCGGCTGTCCGCGCTCGAGCAATGCCGCTGCGTTGAAGAACGGCTTTCCGCGCCCTTCGTTGCGGTCGACGTAGCCGACCAGGAGCGGGACCGGGCCGATGGAGGCGTGCAGGAGATCGACCGTTTCGAGATTTTGCGGGACGAAGCGCGACTTAAAGACGAGGTCCTGAGGCGGATAACCAGTCGTGGCCAGTTCGGGAGCAAGAATCAACTCTGCGCCGCCGGCCGCGAGTCGCTGGTAAGCGGCGAGGATTTTGTCAAAATTGCCCCGCAGATCGCCAACCGTCGGGTTGATCTGGGCGATGCCGATCCTCATGCGTCTCCCGCAGATTAACTGCGGGTCCGCCGAGGGCAACGGCTTTTGGGATTAGCTCAATGCCCGGCCGACCAGGTCGGTTCTTTCTTATAGCCGCCGTTGAGTGCGTCGTCGGCCCCTTCGATGAAGACTTTTCCCCATTGAATCAGACAAGCGGCAAAAAACCCGGCGATCATGCAGATGAGTATTTTCTGGATAAAGGTGGCGCGCATGATCGCGTCTTGGAGAGCAGGAGTGGTGCCAATTTCTCAGGTCCGGCCGGCGGGTAGTGTCCTAATTTGAAGCGGGGGCGAGGTGCGCCGTGAATTTGGAAATCCGCGCCGCGCTCCCCAGAGAAAGGCGTCGACAGGTCACCAAAAGCCCCATTGTTTCGTCGTCACAATCCAGAGGCCAAGTGCCAGATTCGTCAACCCGTGGGCGAGGACGCAAGAGGTGAGACTCTTCGTTCGGTAGGCGACCACATTGTAGAGCGCGCCGGTGATGAACGCGGCTGGCCAGTCCGCCATGGAATGCGAGAAGCCAAAAGCAAGCGTGACAATGGCGAAGGAATACCAGGAGAAGGCGCCGAAAGGAATTTGCTCGAATTTATCCGCGATCAGGTAACGAAGCAGGAACCCGCGCCAAAAGATTTCCTCGATCAGGGGCACAACGACGACGAGGCGAAGGAAGCGCACCGCCAGTGTCGTCCAATAAACCACCGGCTCCGCGGCGAAGGTGTCGGGATTGAAGCCGGCCACGCGTGCTGGAAAATGAAAGAACTGCTGCGGCGCGACCCAGAGGACAAAGACGAAGAAGGCGATCGCGATGGCGAAGACTGGGCGACGCAGGCGATGGAACTCGTACTGACGACGGAAACAGATCAGGAGCCCGGCGCCGAGGAAAGTTTGCAATGGGTAAATCCAAAACTCAGGCGCGGCCCGCCAGAGCGCCGCGCCCGGCGTCTTGAGGGCGTTGCCCGTTCCGAGGAGCAAGACGAAGAAGAGCATCGGGAGGAGATGGGCCAGCAAGGAGCGCCTGGCCGGCGCGGCGGAGCTCCAAGGTTCTTGCATCGGCTGAAGCTACTCAAGGCGGCCGGCGGTGGCAGCAAAAAGGCGATTCGAATACCGCTGGCTCCGCGGCATTGCGCGAGGCCGCTGCCGTGTGAATGTTCGCCCGTGGCCGGAGCCAACGAACCCGAACCCGATCCGCCCGTGGCCGATCCCGAGGCGGTGGCAAAAGCGCTGGAGATGGAATTGACTCTGAAGCGGGCCGCGTGGCAAAAAGCGCGGGCCAAGCGCGGCACCTGGCGCGCGCTGAGCTTTCTTTTTCTGTTCCTCGTGGTGCTGGGAGCGCTCCTGGCTTATTTCTATTTCGCGACCGAGGTGCGCCGTCGCGGGCCGGAATCGCCGCGGGCGGACGCCGCTGATTCGAGTCGTTAGGCAAAGCGAACCGCGGAATGGGACTGGCAACGCTCGCGCTGATGTGCGACGAGTGTAGACCGCCGGGGCCAGTCGCTTCCGATTATGCCTAACGAACAATCGATGCCACTGCGCGCTCGCCCGGCGTCCGCCCAAAAATAATTTTCACGATGGGTTTATTGCGGATCGTTCATCTTGAAACCGACGACGCTGACGCCGAGCTGGTCCGCGCGGAGTTGCAGACCGGCGCGGTCGAATGCGAGCTGATTCGGGTTCGAAGCGTGCGGGCGCTGCTCGAGGAGATCACCCAGCGACCGGTTGATATCATCCTGGCAGAGCGTCATGGCCCGGGATACGACGGTCTTCGCGCCCTGTCGATGGCGCGGGAAAAACGGCCGGGGGTGCCGTTTATCTTTGTCTCGCGGACGGATGATTCCGGGCAGGTGGGCGAGTCGCTTGGCGCTGGCGCGACGGACTTTATTCGGAAAGAGCATCTCCCAAGGCTTGTCCCGTCGCTCCGCCGCGTCATCCACGAGGCGCACACGCAACGGGATTTGCAGAAGGTGCGACAGGAGCTTTTGCAGCATGCGGAACTGCTCGACCTGGCGAACGACGCGATTGTCATTTCGGATGCTGCGGGAAAAATCTCCTACTGGAATCGCGGAGCGGAGCGGATGTACGGCTGGGCGCGCGAGGAGGCGGCGGGGCGGGATGTGCACGCGCTTCTGCAGTCGGGTCCGCCCGAGGCTCTCGTGAAAGTGATTCGGGCGCTGCAGAAAAAACAGCACTGGGAAGGGGAGCTGCGGCAGACGCGCCGCGATGGCGTGGAGATTGTCGCTTCCACGGGCTGGACGCTGCAGGGGACAGCGCCCGACGCCCCCTTACTGCAGCTCAGCGTCGACGTGACTGACCGGATACGGGCGCAGGAGGCGCTCCGCCGGAGCGAGGAGCGTTACCGGCAATTTGTCGATGAAGATCTCACCGGCAACCTGATCATGAAGCCGGACGGTTCGATCATCACCTGCAACCCTGCCTTCGCGCAGATCTTCGGCTTCGACTCGATCGAAGAAGCGCAGGCCGCGAATTTTCTTTCTCTGCTGCACACCAAGAAAGAGGGTGCCGATCTGCTTGCCAGTCTCCGGCCCAACGAGAGCACGGACCGCCACGAAATCGAGATGCGACAACGGGATGGCGATAGCGTTTACGTGGCCGCGCGGTTCATCGGCAGTTTCGATGCGGCCGGCCGGCTGATCGAGCTGAAGGGCTACCTCTTCAACGACACCAAGCGCAAACGCCTCGAGCAGCAACTCATCCAGGCGCAGAAAATGGAAGGCCTCGGCACCCTGGCGGGTGGCATCGCCCATGATTTTAACAACATCCTCGCCATTATCCTCGGCAACACGATGCGGCTCGAGGATTGGAAAAAGCATCCCGAGCAAATGCCCGAGGCCATCAAAGTGGTGCGCGATGCGGTGGCGCGGGGAGCCTCCCTCGTCCAGCAATTGCTGACCTCCGCGCGTCAGACCGAGGCGCGGTTCACCGCGCTCGATTTGAACGCGCTCGTGCAGGAACTCGAAAAAATGCTCGCCGCGACGTTTCCCAAGACAATCAACTTCGTGCTCCAACTGGAATCACATTTACCGCCGGCCAAGGCGGATCGGAGCCAGATCCATCAGGTTCTGCTCAACCTCTGTGTCAACGCTCGCGACGCCATCCCGCGGGACGGCACAATCACGCTCGTCACCGGGGTCACGGCCGGCGATGAGCTGCGCGAATATTTCAGTGGCGTAAACGCCGAGCGCTACATTTTCGTGCGCGTCATCGATAACGGCACCGGCATCAGCGAGCGCGTCAAGCCGCACATCTTCGAGCCATTTTACACCACCAAGGAGCGGAGCAAGGGGACCGGCCTGGGGCTTTCAGTCGTGTATGGCGTGGTCAACAATCACCGCGGCTTTGTCCAGGTGGAGAGCGAGCCGGGCCACGGCACCACCTTTAGCGTCTATCTGCCGCTGAGCAGCGCGACCGAGCCGGCCTCGGGCGGCGACGGAAGCGTCGGCTCGCCGCACGATCCGGCCCGCACCATCATGCTGGTCGAGGACGAGGAAATGTTGCGCGAACTCGGGGTCATGATGCTGGAAGGAGACGGTTATCGCGTGCTGGCGGCGAAGGATGGCATCGAGGCGGTCGAGATGTTCGAAGTGCATGCCGACGAGATCGGGCTCGTCGTCTGCGATCTCGGGCTGCCCCGGCTGGGTGGGCGCGACGTTTTCCTGCGGATGAAGGAGATCAAGCCGAGTGTGCGGGCGATCGTGGCCAGCGGCTACTTTGAGCCGAACCTGCGCACGGAAATCTTGCGCGCCGGAGTGCTCGACACCGTCCAAAAGCCCTACGATTTTCGCGAAATGATCGAGAAGATTCGCTCTATCGTCGGCCAGCCGCAGCTTGAGGAAGATCGTCAGCCGCAGCTTTTCTGAGGCGGCGATGACTTCGTGCCGTCCGTATCATCGCACCTCCCTCGCGCTCGGTTGGGAAGCCGCCCGCGCCAACCTCGCACCGGCGCTCTTGATCCAGGCCGCGATGCTGGCCTTGCTCATTGGTTACTATTGGAATCCGGCGGTTGCGCGCGTCCTCCAGGAGGTGGCCGAATACAAACTGCGCCACGGTTGGGCCTTCGTCGTTCTCGCGGCCGTCGCCGCGGGGGCGCTCGTGCCGGAAATTTTTCTCGTCATCTTCTTTCAGCGCGGACGCCCCACGCGCCGCAACCTGCGCAACCTGATGTTCACCGTTCCGATCTGGGCGCTCGATGGTTCGCTCGTCGACTTGCTTTACCGGGGCGAAGCGGCCTGGCTGGGTAACGTTGTCACTTTTCCGGTAGTGCTGGCGAAGATTGGCCTCGATCAATTCGGTTACAATCCCTTCTTCGCCGCGCCTTTTGGTGTCCTGACCTACGAATGGAAAAACAGCGGCTTCAGCCTGGAGTCGTTAGGCCGCGGTTTTACCTGGGAGCATTACCGCGACAAAGTCGTGCCGACGCTCCTCGCCACCTGGGCGGTTTGGATCCCGCTGATGGCGATCATCTACTCGCTCCCGCTCGCCCTGCAGTTCCCGCTCTTTGGCCTGGCGCTCACTTTTTGGGTGCTTCTCCTCACTTACATGACGAACAGTTTCGCGGCGAAACACATCCGCAAGTCCCGGGCAGCCGAAGTGGTTTCGCCGGCGATGGCCGGCCCGATCCGATGAAATCCCACGAAATTTTCCAGCGCATGCCGCCCGCCCTCGGGGTCGAGATCCTGACCTGGTTGCAAAAGGAGCGGACAGCGGTCTTCAAAAGCGCGGTCCAGGGTCTGGCCAACCAGCGCCATCTGCGGGCGGTGTTCATCGAGCGAAAACCGCCCAACGAGCGTTACGCCTGGATTCAGGCGGCCCTCGGTCGCAAGCTCAGTGACACGCTGGGGGCTCATCTCCTCCAGGCCTGGCTCCTCGGCGCGCAAAAACCGATGCTTTGCGACTTTCTCGATTCGTTAGGCATCACCCACGATGGAGACGGAACGGTCGAGAACCTGCCCGCGTCGCCGCCCAAGGAAAAGCTGCGCGCGAGTATCGACCGGTTGCTCGCCCGTTACCCCGTCGAGGCGGTGGCGGTCTATCTGCACGCCTTTCACGACATGGACACGACCGTTAGCTGGCCCCCGTTAGGCGAGGTCCTGGCGGAGGACG
>DATMNS010000072.1:0-6858 GCA_035568735.1 Chthoniobacterales bacterium
TTTTGAATCGCCGCAGCGCTTTCTTGCCTCGAAGGAGTGCTTCTTGCGGGCGGAAGTGCCCTGAGGGACGCGAAAGGGAGGTCGACCCGCCGCCTCTTAAAACCACTCTCGCTGCCCCGTGCCGTGAGGGCGGATGGTCACACTTTGGAAAAAATCAGCTACCGGGCAGGCAGTCCGGGAAACGAAACGGAGTCTCACGGACATTCGCGTCTCACAAATATCCGTCCGCTGATGTTTCTGTCGCTTCCCTTGCGGCCGTGGCGAAGAGGTTTAGCCGCGACGCTCAACATATACCTTCGCAGAGCGAGGCGTCTGGGGCGGGCGACACTCAGCGACGTTGCCGACTCGTTAGGTCAGCGAAATTGCCTGGAACGAACTGACGACGTCATCCGGGCCGGCCGCGGTGAAGAACGACTCGTAGAATCCGGGGCCGAGGTCCCAATAATCGCCTTTGTAGTATTCGTCGCGGTAGAAACGCCAGACACCGTTGACCACGATCAACGAGCTGATGCGATCATTCCAAAAGTTGCCGAGAAAGTGGAAGCTCAGGTTGGTCCGCGCGTAGGCGCCTTTGAATCCCACGTGATCGTAAACGATGACCTCCGGCAGACGAAAACCTCCCCCGGACGGCGTCGTTGCCCCGGGGGTCGCCGCCGAGGCGTGATAGCCCAGCGGGCCAACTTTCCATTTCGTGTCAATCACAGCGCCATTATCCGGCGACAGCTCGGTCTTGGTTGTTTTGCTCATAAGCGGCTTTCGTTATCTAGATTTGAACAGACCATTCTCTGCTTGTCCAGCGCGAGGTTTTCGTTGCACGTGAATTTTCGTTCCGCGCCCTGCCAATCATATGCGGTGTTCGCGATTATCGGAACGCAGCCGGATCGTCTTGCTCTGGAGATCGTGCGAGGCGCGGATGAAACGCACGGTTTTACTCTTCGCGCGCATCAGGACGGAATAGGTGATGGCGTTGGCCCCTTGCGATTTCACGCCGCGCAGCAGCGCGCTGTCACTGATTCCAGTCGCGCAAAAGATAATATTTTTTCCGTTCGCGAGATCGTCGGCGAAAAAGACGCGCCCGAGATCTTCTTCGTGGCCATCGGCGACGAGTTCGGCGCGCTCTTTTTCGTCGCGCGGCCACATCATGCATTGCATGTCGCCGCCGAGGCATTTAATCCCGGCTGCGGCTAGCACCGCTTCGGGTGCGCCGCCGATTCCGACGTAAAGATCGATCCCGCTCTCCGGGTAAGCCGGGGCCATGGCCGCTGCGATGTCACCGTCGCTGATCATGCGGAGCGAGGCGCCGACGCGCCGGATTTCCGCGACGATGTGTTGGTGGCGCGGGCGGTCGAGCATCATCACCACCACATCCTGCACGCGCTTGTTCAACGCCTTCGCCACCGTGATGAGCGTCTCCTCGATCGGGCTTTCCAGTTTCAGGGTTTCAATCCCAGCGATCTTCATGCTCCGGATGACGTCCGGGCCGTAGGCCAGCTTCATCATGTAAAACGACGGGATGTCGCGGAGCGCGACCTTGACTCCTTGTTCGGGGGTCGCTGCCGCAATGCAGGTGATCGAGTTGGGCGCGCCCTTGGCGATGTTGGTCGTGCCGTCGATCGGGTCGAGCGCGATGTCGAATTGCGGCGCGCCCGGCAGCCACATCCCGAGTTGTTCGCCTTTGAAAATGCCGGGCGCGTGGTCCTTGATCCCTTCGCCGATTACGACTTCGCCGCAGATGTTCATCAGGTCGAACATCCCGCGGATCGCGTCGCAGGCGGCTTCATCGGCTTTTTCCTTCTCGCCGCGGCCGAGCCAGGGAAGGGCGTTGAGCGCGGCGGCCTCGGTTGCCCTAACGAAATCGAATTCGATGATGCGCTCGATGTCGTCGTAATTCTGTTTCGGGATGCGCATCGGCTGATGTTCGCAAAGGTTAGGCAGCGTGACAAGCGCGCTTCGGGCAGGCTTATTTTTGACAGGATGAACAGGATTTTCAGGATGGAAGAAGATCGCGGCGCTTCTTCCAATCCAGTTAATCCTGTCTATTCCTTCTTTGCGGACACTTCCTCCTTCGGCGCCACTTCGTATTCCGGTTTCGCGATGCCTTTCAGCCAGTGATCGAACCAGCCAACGATATGGTCGAGCCGCTCGATCCGATGCCACGGTTGCCCGGAGCGTGACAGCTCGTGGGTCTCGCCAGGGAATTTCACCATCACCGTCGGGATCTTGCGAAACTTGAGCGCGCGAAACATCTGTTCGCCCCCCGCGCCCGGCGGGGTGCGCGAGTCGTCTTCGCCGAGCACGAGCATGAGCGGCGTCTTCACGTTGTTGATGTAGGTGATCGGCGAGCGCGCCTTGTAATCGCCCTCTTTGTCCTCGAAGGGCGGGGTCTTGAACCAGTTCGCCTGGAAGAGCGTGAAGTCCGCGGTGTACCACCAGTCGGCCCAGTCCGCGATGTCGCGTTGCGCCACGGCGGCAGCGAAACGGTCGGTCTGTCCGACGACCCAGTCCGTCAGCAGGCCGCCGCCGCTCCCGCCGGTCACCCCCATTTTTTTCTCGTCGATCCCACCCCGCCTAACGACTTCGTCCACGCCCGCCATCAGGTCTTTGAAATCGTCGCCCGGATATTTGTATTGGATGATATTGCCGAACATCTGGCCGTAGCTCGTGCTCCCGCGCGGGTTGGGATAAAGCACCACGTAGCCTTGTGCCGCCATCCATTGGAATTCGTGCTCGAAGATGTAGCCGTAGGCTGCGTGCGGGCCTCCGTGGATGTTGAGGATGAGCGGATATTTTTTCGTCGGATCGAAGCCCGGCGGTTTCTGCACCCAGGCCTGAACGCGTTTGCCGTCGAAGCTCTCGTACCAGATTTCTTCCGGCTCGGTCAGATTCAGTTGGCCGAAGAGCGCGTCATTGCTATGCGTCAACTGGCGCGGCTCCGCGCCCGGCTGATCGATGAAGAACAAGTCGTTGATCTGCGTCGGCGTGGAAACGAGGTAGACAATTTTCGTCCCGTCGGCCGAGGCGGAATAGCGCAGCACCGCCTGGTTGCCGTGCGTCAGGTCGGTGACGGCGCCGTTTTCCGCATTGAATGAGGCCAGTTGGGTGCGCCCTTCCTTCGAATAAATCTCGAGGATGCTTTTGCCGTCCTCCGACCAGATTGGCTCGCCGCCGCCGAACCCGCGCGGTGCGGCATTATCCCCAAAGACGCTGTCGCCAACATCGAAATCGAAGCCGGTCGTGAGATTGACCGGCGTAGCGCTCGGTGTGAGGTCGATCGTCCAGAGATCCGGTTGCGTGTAGGAGTTGACCGGCTCACCCGTCGCGGCGATGAACGCCGCGCGCTTGCCATCCGGGCTAAGCGCGAGCGCGCGGACACCCATCGGAATGGTCGTCAATAATTTCGCGTTGCCGCCTTTCGCGGGAAGCGCATAGAGCTCGGTCTTGGGCAGTTCGTAGTAGGGCTCGTCCACATGGAGGGAGGTGAAATAAATCCGCGCGCCATCCTTCGACCAAAAGGCGTTGCCCTCGTCAAAGCGACCGCTCGTCAACTGGCGCGGTTCGACCTTTTCGTCCGCGCTGCGCGGCGCCGTGACCAGCCAAAGATGCTGGGGACGTTTCGGGTCGAGGTATCCCTCGTCGTTGTCCCGATAAACGGCCTGGGTGATGACGTGCACGTCGCTTTCTTGTTCGTCTTCCTCCTTGGCCGGGCTCTCCGGCTTTTCCTTCTTCGCGCCGGGCGAGTTTTCCGCGAGGGCGGCTTTCTTCACCTCTTCTTCCTTCTTTTTTTGTCGTGCCTGTTTCGCGAGGTCTTCCGGATTCGAAGTGCTGGTGAAGAGGATCGACTTGCCATCCGGCGACCAGATCGGGTCGCCCGCGCCTTTCGGCAGATCGGTAAAAACAAACGCGTCGCCGCCCGCCATCGGCAGGAGGCAAAGTTGCGGCGGCTGTTTCTTGCCCTCCTTTTCCGCAGCGGCGCGACTAAAGACGAGATACTTTCCATCGGGCGACCAGCTTTCCCCGGCATCGTGCGGACCACTCGTCAGTTGCCGGGCCGGTTCCTCGCCCACGGTCGGCACCATCCAGATGGAAGTGTCGTAGCCGTCCTTTTTTTCGTTCACCGTTACCCGTACGTAGGCGACGCGCGTGCCGTCGGGCGAGAGCTGCGGGTGGCCGAGCCAGACGAAAGCGAAGAGATCTTTTTCTGTGATGCTGCGTTTCGCGGGTGCGGCCGGCGCGAGGGGCGAGATCGTTAGGTAAATGAAAAATAGAAGACCAGCGCACAGGATTCGGTTCGACATGCGCCTAAGCTGGCACTGTGCGCGCTTGGCGCAATCGACGCGCATTTGTTCGGGTAGCGCACGCGTCTCGCGTGCTGGCGAAGGCGTCCCGCGTTCGCGAACTTTTCTGCCGCCTGCGCCTATCGTAATGACGCCGCCATACGGAAAGTTCGTCGCCGCAGAGACGCGGCGACCAGCACCCGAGACGGGGCGCTACCCGAAAGCCCTGTCGCCGCTCGTCGCTTGTAGCCTAACGGGATTCGGTTCTTCATGCGCCTGCCGATTTGCACGATCGCTCTCCCCAATCTCGACGGAGTCTCGCCCTACCGGAACAGCCGGCGTCCCCGCGCTTTCATCCCGCCAATCTTTTTGTTGCGCCCCGCGCTTCCCGCCCCTTAATCTGCTCCCGCATGTTTCGTCCTCGGTTGTCTCCGCTCGCGGCGCTTGCCGGTTTGCTCATCGTCTTCACTTCCTGCGAGCGTCACCACGTCGGCGAGTTGCCGGAATTGCAACGGGAGCACCTCCATCCTCTCGCGGCGCAGGCGGAAGAGGCCCAGCCGCCCGCGCCTCCGGCTTCTTCTTCCCCGACCCCGGCGGACTTTTTCCCGAAGCAGCAGCCCTGACGAGTCGATCGCGCCCTAACGAAAAGCAGCGACATGGCCAAAACGCCGTACCTCACCACGCCACCGAAGATCACGACCATGCCTCCGGGCGTGCCCTACATCGTCGGCAACGAGGCGGCCGAGCGCTTCTCCTATTACGGGATGAATTCCATCCTGACCATCTTCATGACCAAGTATCTCTTGGACAGGATGGGGCACCTGAGCACCATGCCGCCCGCCAATGCCGAGGCCTGGTATCACACCTTTGTCTCGACGCTTTATTTTCTGCCGATCTTCGGCGCGGTCCTGGCCGACGCGGTCTTTGGGAAATTCTGGGTCGTTTTCTGGATCTCGATTGTTTACTGCGCCGGCCACGCGATGCTCGCTTTGATTGGAACGCCGATCGCGCACACGATCGAGCCGCGTTATTTGCTCGCGATTGGTTTGATCTTAATCGCCATTGGCGCCGGCGGAATAAAACCGTGTGTCTCGACCAATGTCGGAGACCAATTTGGCGAATCGAACAAGCATTTGCTGACCCGGGTCTTCAATTGGTTTTATTTTTCGATCAACGCCGGCTCATTCATTTCGACGCTCCTGATTCCGTGGTTGCTCGAGCCCTACCAGGCTGATCCGAACGGTTTCATCGCAAGACTGGGGCCGTCGGTGGTCGGTTTTCTGCAAAGCCCGCGCCTCCACAGTGCGGACATTGCCTTCGGTCTCCCCGGCGTCTTCATGGCGATTGCGACGCTCGTCTTTTGGCTTGGTCGCAAAAAATTTGTCCATATTCCGCCCGTCGGTTTGAAGACCTACGCGCGTGAGATTTTCAACAAGCAGACCGGCAAGATCATCCTCAACGTCCTGATGCCGGTCCCATTTGTGATGATCTTCTGGGCGCTCTGGCAGCAGAACTTCTCCTCCTGGATTATCCAGGCGGAGTCGATGGATCGGCACCTCTTCGGGATCGAGTGGCTTTCTTCGCAGATCCAGACGGTGAACCCGATCTTTATCTTGATCATGCTGCCGGTATTTTCCTACTGGCTCTATCCGTTTCTTGAGAAGTTCGTCCGGCTGACGCCGCTCCGAAAAATCGGGGCCGGATTATTCGTCACCGCCGCTTCTTTTTTTATCGTCGCCATGATTCAGACGCGCATCGACGCCGGCGCTCGACCGAGCATCATCTGGCAGGTCTGGGCGTTTGTCGTGCTGACGGCGGGCGAAACCCTCGTCTCACCGACTCACCTTGAGTTTTCTTACACACAAGGGCCGGTGAAACTGAAATCCCTCATCATGTGCACCTATCTGCTCGCCATTTCGCTCGGCAATCAATTCACGGCCGCCGTCAATTTCTTCATTCAGAATCCGGACGGCTCGGTGAAATTGCAGGGCGCGAGTTACTTCATGTTCTTCGTCTGGGTTATGCTGGGAACGGCGGTCTTGTTCACGATCGTGTCTCCGTTTTACAAGGGTCGCACCTATTTGCAGGATCAGACGCGTGTGACCGGCGATGCGGAGCCGGGGGTCGGATTCGCGGTCCAGCCGGAAGCGTAGCGAGACCGCGAGGAATATCGCGTTGCCGGGCGTCTGATCCACCTCGGAAGGGAGCGCCGAGCCACCGACTTCCGCCTTTTCTTTTCGCGCCGCGACCGCGATCATCTTCCTGCGCATGCCCCCGCCGAACGAAGAATATGTTCTCGATCTCCTGCGCGCGGTGGGCTTGGTGACCCGCAAGCAGATTGACGAAGCGCGCGACAACGTTAACGGCGAAAGAAGCGTGATTGACGTTCTCGTCAGGCAGGGACTGGTTTCGGCCGACGACGTTTCCCGAAGTGTCGCTGCCGAGGCCGAGATGAGCTGGATCGATCTCGCCGACATCGTCGTCCCGCAGGACGTGATCGACGAAATCAGGCCGCAGGACGCGCGCCGTTTCAAAATGATCCCGATCGCGCGCAATGAGCAGGGCCTCGTCGTCGCGACCGGAG
>DATMNS010000073.1:0-2496 GCA_035568735.1 Chthoniobacterales bacterium
CCCAATCGGGTCGGTGATTGAGCTCATAGCCGACCTCGTAGACCGCTTTGTCGAGGAGGTAGGCTTCCAAGAGCACCCTCAGGTCGCTTTCCTTTTGCGGCAGAAAGGTCGCACCCGCCGCGGTCCGCAGATAGCTCGCGAGAAAAGTCGCGCTCATCTCGCGATACCAGAGATCGGCCCAGTGTTCGAGGAAGGGTGTGTCTTCGGCACGGGTCGATGGTTGCCAGAGCGCGCTGTAGGCGGCGTATTGAAAAGAGCGCATCATGCCCGCCACATCGCGCAACGCGGAACGTTTCAACTTCCGTTCACTCAAGGGCCTTGCCGGCTCGCCTTCGAAATCGAGAATGACGAAATCCTTACCGGTGTAAAGCACCTGGCCGAGATGATAATCGCCGTGGATGCGGATCTTGCTCGCCGGCGCCGTTTGATCGAGCAACCGCTGTTCGTTGGCCAGAATCTCCGGCTCGGCCTTGAGCACCTGCGCCGCTTCCACGCGGAAGGCCTCCGGCAATTCGGGCAGTTTTTTTTGCAGGAGCGCAAAGGCCCGGCGCAACGACGCGCGCATCGATTGATAAACGGAGCGCTGCGCCATCGCGTTGAACGGCTCCGGCGCAAAAACCCTGTCCTCCGGCTCGGAGCCCAGCGCGAGGTGCATCCCGGCGGTGCGCTGGCCGAGCAACGTCGCTTTCGCGCGATAGACGCCGCCAAGCAATTCGTCCAGCACCGGGCCGGGAGCGATGGCCGCGGCCTGCAGGTCGCCTTTGCGCGCCAGCACCCGCTCAAAGTAACGGCCGACCGCATCCAGAGTGAGCTTCCAGGCGTCGCCCTCGTTAGGCACAGCCGTCTGAAGCAGCGCCACAACCGTCGGTTCGGCGCGCGACTGGCGATATTCGATCGCGCCGACGAAGGCGGGCACATTGGCAAACTGCCGCCGCTCGGTCAGGAAGCGCGTCACCTCCACGTCGGGATTCACACCGTCCTCCAGTTTGCGGTAGAGCTTCAGGAAGAAACGATTCTCGAAGAGCATCGACGAGTTGCTCTGCTCGGCGTTGAGCACCTGCGAGGAAGGCGTGTTCTCGTTAGGCTCCTGCGCCAGCAGACTGCTCGTCACGCCGATCAGTTCGCCGCTTTTGCCTTTCAGGTTGGCCGCTGTCGCCATCAATTGGAAAAGCTGCGCGCGAAAATCGGCATCCCAAATCGCATCGTAGAGGACGGCTTGCTGCGGACCGAGGCGGGCAATGACCGCCTGCGGAGAATGGCGGGCGAGCGCATCCGCCGCCGCGCCGGTCGCCACTTGCACGGGCAGCGAATAGATATCCGGCGCGCCGTCCGTGTAGCCGACCTGCAAAAGCCAAAATTGCGCGGCGTTTTCCGCGACTGGAATCTGTTCGATGATCCGTATCTCGCGAATCTTTCTCGCCTTCGCGCCAAACCAGCGACAGGTATTCAAGTACTCGGGCAAAATGAAGCGCTCCAGCCGCGTGCGCTGGCCGTCGGCGAGCAGAGATTGCAAATTCGCCTCGACTGCGAGCGACGGCACGACCCGCTTCTTGAGCGGGCGCTTTCCGCCCTGCGATTGCAGGATGAACCAGAAATGGCCATGCGGGCCGATCGTCAGCAGGTAACGCGCTTTCCGGATCGTCGGGAAAATGTTCCGGCTGAAAACTTCCATCGGCGCGCAACCGGCGAAGCGTGACAAATCGATCTCCGCCGCCTGGGAGAAGCGCGACAAATTCGCGACCACGAGGATGGTCTCGTTCTCATGGCGACGCAAAAAAGCGAGCACCTTTGAGTTATCAGGGAAAAGAAATTCGAGCGACCCGCGGGAGAAAGCGCGGAAGTTTTTCCGCATCGCGATCACGCGGCGCGTCCACCAAAGAAGCGACGACAAATTCTTTTGCTGGTTCTCGACGTTGATCGCCTCGTAGTGATACTCGGGGTCGATCGTGATCGGCAGGTAGAGCTGTTGCGGATTCGCTTTCGAAAAACCGGCATTCTGATCGCTGCTCCACTGCATCGGGGTGCGGCAGCCGTTGCGGTCGCCGAGATAAAAGTTATCGCCCATCCCGATCTCGTCGCCGTAGTAGAGCACCGGCGTGCCCGGCATCGAGAAAAGCAGGATGTTGAGCAGCTCGATTTTGCGCCGGTTATTGGCGAGGAGCGGCGCAAGCCGGCGGCGAATCCCAAGATTGATCCGCGCGGTCGGGTCATTGGCGTAGACGCGCCACATGTAGTCGCGCTCTTCGTCGGTCACCATCTCGAGCGTCAGTTCGTCGTGGTTGCGCAGGAACATCGCCCACTGGCAATTCTCTGGAATCGCCGGCGTCTGCTCGAGAATATCGATGATCGGAAATCGATCCTCCATTTGCAGTGCCATGAACATCCGCGGCATGAGCGGGAAATGGAAATTCATGTGCGACTCATCACCGTTGCCGAAATATTTGACCGCATCCTCCGGCCACTGATTCGCCTCGGCGAGAAGCATTCTGCCGGGGA
>DATMNS010000074.1:0-2144 GCA_035568735.1 Chthoniobacterales bacterium
TTTCCGGCCATTCGCGGCCGGAGGAACGAAGGTCTTCTGCGATCCGGATGAGAGAAGGGATGTCAAAGTGGCGGTTGAAATAGCCAGGCGCACCGCCAGTCACGATTACCACGCGAACGCAATGATCCCCTGCGAACGTCTCAAGCGCCCCCGTGAGGGCGTCCCCCATTTCGGCATCGAAATACAAGCGCTTGGGACTGCCCAAGGTCACAACAGCGATCCCGTCAACGATCTTAGTATCGAGAATCTCGGCGTTCATCTTGATCTCCCGAATTTGATCAGGGCTGGGTTACTGCGGGAATTTATGGCGCGCGCGTGCCGGAAAACCCGGCATCTCAAAGGGTGTCCAGCACCTCCGGCCATCGTTTTTCGAACTCTGTGTTGGTTTGAAGCCCGCGCTTTAGCAACTCTCCGACCTTCGTCTGGGTCTCTGGCCAGCTCAGCGCTGTCCCGAAGGAGTTGAAGGCGTCCAGGAAACGGTCGGCGGGCGGCAACGAAATCTCATTGACCAGACGTTTCGCTGCCGCGATGGATCGCTTATCGAAAGAACTGATCCGCCGCGCAAGTGTGTCAACGAATGCATCGAGCTCGGCGTCGGGCAGCGCGCGGTTGACATATCCGTATCGCTCGGCTGTTTCACCGTCGAAGTCGCTCGCGCCCAGAATAATCTCAAGCGCGCGACCCCTTCCCACTAAGTGTGGAAGTCGTTCAGTCCCGCCACCACCAGGATGGAGTCCTACCCCGACCTCGGGCTGGCCAAGCCGAGTGTTTTCTCTCGAAGCGAAGCGCATGTCACAGGCGAGAACGAACTCGCTGCACGCTCCTCTAACGCAACCTCGGATTTTCGCGATCATCGCGACCGGCGATTTGGAGATCCGGACGAAGGTATCGAGCAGGATGGGCAGTCCCGTGGGGCCGACCGCGCTCATGACGTTGCCGAGCTTGCCCGTCAAATCAAAGTGCGAAAGGAAGAAGTCGGCATTTGCGCTTTCGAAAACAACCGCGCGCAACGCCGAGTTGGCTTCGATCTGTTCGAGCAGATCCTGGAGCGCTTGAAACACCGTCCCGTCAAGGACGTTGAACGGCGGGTAGTCGAAAACGACTCGCCAATACGCGGAGGTCTCCCGATGGACCCGCAATGGATTCGTGGTGCTCATTGTTGCTCGTTTCCTCTACTGCGGATCGTCAGTGAAATTGTTTTCGGAGAAGCCGCCATTGCGATTCGCGGCGCGCCCAGACTCCTCCCCCGCCCCCTTTTAGGGTAGGCGGGTCCGGTTCACCAGGCCATGTCATTGTTGCCACCATTTCGGCCGCGGGATCGCATTGCGGCGAAAATCGAGGCTGCTTCCGGATGTCAACCAGACCGCTATTGGCTCGCCTGGTCGATGGCGGCGATCTTCCAGTCGCCGCTTGGGGTGCGGGCGTAGCAGAGATGATCGGCGCTGAGCGGGCGCACCGCGGTCACAGGCAGCCAGAGGGTGCGCCCCGACGGCAGCAGCACCTCGAAATGGGTCGGCGCCGGCGGCGGTGCGCCTTGCTTTTCCGGCGGATAGAAGCCGAGCAAGGGCAGCGCCACGATCCCGACCTTGGCGACCGGCGCGCCGGTGTCGCTGGGGGCCTTGGCGACGGCGGTTTCGGCCAGGGTGAAATACCACTCGGCGGCCTCGTTGGCGGTTTCGATCCTCTTGCGGGCCTGCTCGAAAATCCTGTCGTCGGCGACTTCGGCGGCGATCGGCCCGCACACGAGATTCCCCGAATCGGTCGCGGCATAATAGGTCGCGTCGTCGGCGAAGCTCGCGAGCACGTCCCAATAGGGGCCATTGTCGACGCCGCCGTCGGCGTCCTTGCCGAGACCGCGGAAGCCGAACGCGACCTTGAAATTGTGGATGGCGTCGCGGCCGAGATCGAGTTCGTCGGCGGGCGTGTCGCCCACGGTCCACAGGAAGGTCGGCGCCACCAGCGCCGTCAGCGCCTGCAGGTCCTTGCACTTGATCGCGTCGAGGAATTGGCTGTGCATCTTCTCGAAGGCGGGGTCCGGCTTATAGGGCTCGTTGAGAGTGACCTTGACTTCGGGGTAGGCGATTTTCTTCACCGCAGCGGCACCGGGCATCGCAAGCGCGACTGCGAGGGCCGCGGTTACGAGC
>DATMNS010000075.1:0-8722 GCA_035568735.1 Chthoniobacterales bacterium
GCTCGGTTTGATCGGAATTATGGCGCTCTGGTTGGGCGTGATGCGACTGGCGGAACGCGCCGGGCTCATTCAAAAACTGGCGCGCGGTCTGTGCCCAGTGATGCGCCGGTTGTTTCCGGGCGTGCCTAACGATCACCCGGCTATCGGCTCGATGTTGATGAACATGGCGGCGAACATGCTCGGGCTTGGCAACGCCGCCACGCCGCTCGGCCTGCGGGCGATGCGCGACCTCGAGCGCCTCAATCCGCATCCCGGCACGGCGACGAACGCGATGTGCACCTTTCTCGCGATCAACACGAGTTCGGTGCAGTTGATTCCGACCACCGCGATCGCGATCCTGGTCGCCGCGGGGTCGAAGAATCCGACCGCCATCGTGGGAACGGCCTTGCTCGCGACCTTGTGTGCGGCGACGGTCGCGATCACCTCCGTCAAGTTGCTCGAGAAGCTGTCGTGGTTCCGGGTCCCCGCGGAGCGCTTTGCAGCTGGGAAGGATGATCCCGGTGCCGCGGAGAGGACAAGCGATGACTCGAACGTTCAACCCGCAAACCTGCCGTCATCCGGCGCGGTCGGGATCACCGATCCCGCCGACACCGGGCACCTACGACCGTGGGGGAAAGCGCTGCTCGCGCTCTTCGCGCTTTTCTTTCTTGCGCTTTTCGTTAGGCAGATTTTTCCGGAGACGCTCGGTTTGTCGCCCGGAACGACCGCACCGGCGGGCAGCTACTTCGTGCGCGGTGTAAGCGCGCTCTCGCTCCTCGCTATCCCGTTGCTGCTTTCGTTTTTCGTGCTTTATGCCGCGCTTCGCGGACTCAAGGTCTATGACGAATTCGTCGAGGGGGCGAAGGAAGGGTTCGGCGTCATTCTTAAGATCATTCCGTTTCTCGTTACCATGCTGGTGGCGATTGGGATGTTTAAAGGCGCCGGGGGCATCGAGCTGCTGGCCCGGGCGCTTGCGCCCATTCTCACGCCGCTCCATTTCCCGACCGATCTGCTGCCGATCGCGCTAATGCGTCCGCTCAGCGGTGGCGCGACGCTCGCGCTTTTCACCGACGTGGTGCATCGACTCGGGCCGGACAATATCGTGAGTCTGATGGCGGCGACGATCTACGGCAGCACGGAGACGACGTTTTACGTGGCGGCGGTTTACTTCGGCTCGGTCGGCATCAAGCAGACGCGGCACGCCATCCCGGCAGGCTTGCTGGCGGATTTCGCGGGGGTTGTCGCATCGGTCATCATCTGCCGGGCGGTGTTATCGTGAATCGGTAGATCCGAAAAGCGCGGCCCCAGCATCCCGAGGCGACGATTCACAATTTATCGATCCATCTTCCTTCCACTAACTTTTCCCTCGCCATGCCGTTGTCACATTCTCTATCGTCCGATTTTCCCAAATGATTCAACGCGACTATCTCATCATCGGCAGCGGCATCGGCGGCAGCAGCGTCTGCGAAGGCATCCGCCAGTTCGACAAAAAAGGCTCCGTCACACTCGTCGGCGGCGAAACGTATTATCCCTACAAGCGCTGGATGCTCTCGAAGCAATTCCTCCGTGAAAAGACGCCGGCCCTGAAAAAACTGCCCTGCCTCGAGGAGCGCTGGTTCGATTCCCACAAGATCGAGACGCGCTTCGGCACGGTCGTCACCCAGTTCAACATCGACCGCCGGCTTGCAGTGCTCGGCAACGGCGAAACGATTGAGTTCAAGAAGGCCTGCCTCGCGATGGGCAGCCGGCCGGTCCGGCCGATGGTCGCGGGCATCGGGCTGGGCAATGTGATTTATCTGCGCACGGTCCGCGACGCGCTCGCCCTGCGCGAGATGGCGCAGTCGGAAAAAATGATCGTGATTGTGGGCGGCGGATTGCTGGCCTGCGAAGTGGCGGCCAGTCTGCGCCAGGCAAAGCTGAAGATTGCGATCATGCATCGGCATCAATCGCTTCTGAATCGTTATCTCGACCCGGAAACGTCGACCTGGGTAACCGAGCAATTTGCGAAAAAGGGCGTCACGCTGCTTCTCGGCTCGAGTCTGAACGGGTTCGAAGGCAAGACCGTGCTGCGGAATATTCAAACCAAGAGCGGCGAGCGGGTGGCGGCGGGCGTCGCGGTCGTCGCATGTGGGTCGGAACCGAACCTCGAGATCGTGCGGAACACGCCGCTCTCGGGTCCGCACGGATCGCCCGTGACCGATTACCTCGAAACGGAAGAGAAGGGGATTTACGCAGTGGGCGATCTCGCCTTTTATCCCGACCGTTTGATGGGTGGGATGCGACGGCAAACCCATTGGGAAAATGCGCGCGAGCAAGGTCTCATCGTGGGCGCAAATATCACCGGGAAAAAACGGCAACGTTATGAGCAGATTCCGTATTTCTGGACGGAAATGTTCGACCTGAAATTTGATTTCATCGGTGACTTCAACGTGCCGGCGACCCACGTGCAACTGAGTGGTTCCTATGCGAAAGGCCGTTTCGCGCTGCGCTATTTCCAGGGGGAAAAATTGCGCGGGATCGTGCTCTGCCACCACAGCGCGGGCGAGGTCAATTCGGCGAGAAATGAGCTGCGGCAGGGGCTCGGCAAATAGGCGCGGACGGCTTAATAAATTTGGCCGGATATTTTCAGCGCAGGATTGCGCACCCGAATGAGCTTCCAATCCCACGGCGCCCAACTTTCGCGGCGCCAATCGAGTTCAAACGGTTCCGTTAGGCTGTTGACCCGGGCGACGACCTCCGGGACAAATTCTCCGCCCGTGCCGCCGATCTGAATTTTCGCGCTCCAGTTTCCCGTGGGCGGGTCGAGGCGCACTTGCGGATCGGCGGCTGTGATCGTGAGCGACGCAAAGGAACGCAAGACGAGGCGCAGACGATTGAGCACGCGCGTGCGGTCGTCGTCCCAATCGTCGCGGTAATCGCCTGCCATAAAATCACCGGCCCCCGACCAGTTCCGCGCTTCGATTTTCCGGAGGAGATGCTCGCTATGGAGGCGGACCTGATTTTCCTCCTGCCAAAGTTGCGCAAGCCAAAGGCCGAGCGCCGCTGCGACCACGATTCCGGCGTATAGGCCAATCCTAAAGGTTGACTGCACGGCTCACCATAATTGTGTCCGAGCGATTGCGCCGCCGCGATATTCATTGACGGGTTAGGCCGACTCCGGCATGAAACGTGCGCACATCCGGTTGCTCACGCTTATGCTCTCTCTTGGCTCATTCTTCATTATTTTCTGCGCTTTGATCGTTTCCGTCTGGTGGGCCTGCGCTGAAGACAAGAACCAAACTTAAAGGAGAACCGCCCACGATGCTCGATCACGATGACTTGAAATGGGTCGCGACCAACGCGACCGAACTCAACCGCCTCATGCAGCAGGTGACGCGACTCTCCGAGCAGGCCCGCCAGCACAAAGGCGAAGGGAATTATTTGGATCTGCTCAACGAGCAGGCCCAACAAGCATGCAAGACTTCGCAAGCGCTCTTCGACCGCATCACCTCGCGCATTCTTTATCGAGCCGGGTCCGAGATGCAGACGGCGGAGCCATCTCCCAGCCTGCCCGGGACGGCCGCTCCGTCTGCACGGACGAATGTCTCCGAAAGAATCCCGCTCGGGGAAATGAAGGTCGAAACCCAGTCGGGTGATCCTCCGATCCGAAACCCCAAGGGCAAACGTGAACTCGTTCTTGTCGTGGACGATGACCTGGATCTCCTCAAAGTCGCCGCCGACATGCTCGAGTTCGAGGACTATCGCGTCATCCTGGCGAAAGATGGCCTCGAAGCCCTGCAAATTTATCGACGGATGGGCAAACAAATAGGGCTCATTGTGCTCGACTATTTTCTCCCGGTGATGGATGGCGACGCGGTCTTTGACGAACTCAAGGCGATCGATCCCGATGTGCGGGTCGTCCTCAGCAGCGGCTTTGGCGAACAGGCCAAACTGGGCAGCATGCTCGCGCGTGGTCTGTGCGGTTTCCTGCCCAAGCCCTACACCCACGAAAAGCTGATCGGACATATTCAGTCAATCATCGCGGCCTAACGAGCGCAGGCCTTTTTGAGGTCGCAGGTTGCTTTCCGCGCATCATTCCCCGCGAATTCGCGTTCGCTGGCATCAATTTAGCTTTCATGGAGGGCACGCTCCATGGCCCGCATCGACGCATTCTTCAAGCTCATGTCCGAGGAAAAAGCCTCGGATCTTCACCTTGCGACCGGCAACCCGCCGATGCTGCGCATCAACGGCGAATTGGTGCGGGTCGATTATCCTCCGCTGCAGAACGACGAACTCAAAGCGATGGTCTACGAGATCGCGCCGGAAGTGAAGATCAAAGTCTTCGAGGAAACCTCCGATGTCGATTTCGGCTATGAAGTCCCGGGCGTGGCGCGTTACCGCGCCAACTTCTTCCAGCAGAAGTCCGGCATCTCCGCCGTCTTCCGCCTGATCCCGTCGAAGATCTTGACGGTCGAGGAACTGGGGCTCCCGCCGGTTCTGAAAAAGTTTCCGCTTCTGAAAAAAGGCCTCATTCTCGTCACCGGCCCGACCGGTTCCGGGAAGTCGACGACGCTCGCCGCGATGATGGACTACGCCAACCTCCAGCGGCACGACCACATCATCACGGTCGAAGATCCGATCGAGTTCGTCCACCGCAGCCAGAACTGCCTCGTGCAGCATCGCGAGGTCGGCGTCCACACCCGCTCTTTTGCCTCCGCTCTGCGCGGAGCGCTGCGCGAGGATCCGGACGTTCTGCTGGTGGGAGAAATGCGCGACCGCGAGACGATCGAGTTGGCGCTGACAGCGGCCGCGACCGGTCACCTTGTCTTCGGGACGTTGCACACTTCGAGTGCGCCCAAAGCCGTTGATCGCGTGATCGATGTTTTCCCGACCGACCAGCAAAACCAGATTCGCACCACGCTCGCGGAATCGCTCAAAGGCGTCATTGCCCAAAACCTGTTCAAGCGTATCGACAAACCCGGCCGTGTCGCCGCGCTCGAGATTCTCGTCGTCGATGGCGCGATCGCAAACCTCATCCGCGAGGCAAAGACCCACCAGATCCCCGGTATGATCCAAGTCGGCAAGAAGAAGGGCAACCAACCGCTCGACGACGCGATCATTGAGCACCTTCGGCAGATGCGCATTTCGCCGGAGGAAGCTTACGACAAGGCGATCGATCGCAAAAAATTTCGCCCCTTTCTCAAGACACCGCCGGCGGACGAGTTTGAAGATTAGAACTTTCCGCCATGCGCGTGCCTGATCTCGACCGGATTCTCTCGGCGATGCTGAAGACCTATGACGGCATTTCCGATCTCAATTTTTCCGTCGGCCATCCGTTGCAGGTCGAAGATTATGGCGAACTAAAGCCGGTCTTCATTGATCCTCCGATCGAGCGCCTGACGACCTACCAAACCGAACAATTGGCCCTTGTCCTCATGCAGGGAGACCGCCGCTTAATGCGCGACTACCTGGTAGAAGGCTCGTGCGACTGCAGTTATTCCCTCGGCGGAGAAGCGCGCTTTCGCGTCAATATTTTCCGGCAGCAGGGACATTTCGCGATCGTGATGCGGAAACTGGAGGCAGTCGTCCCGTCGTTTCGCACTCTTGGGCTGCCCTTGATCTTCGAGGAAATCGCGAAGGAAAAAGCGGGTCTCGTGCTCGTGACCGGCGCCACCGGCAGCGGTAAGACAACGACCCTGGCGGCGATCTTGAACGAGATTAATGAAAAGCTATCGGTCCATGTCGTGACCCTCGAGGATCCGATCGAATTCATTCACCCGCCGGCGCGCGCGACCTTTAACCAGCGCGAGCTCGGCCACGATTTCGACAATTATCCGAACGGCTTGCGCGCCGCTCTCCGCCAGTCGCCGAAGGTGGTGTTTGTCGGTGAAATGCGCGATCGCGCCACGGTCGAAGTTGCGCTCATGGCGGCCGAAACCGGCCACCTCGTGCTGAGCACTCTGCACACGGTGGACGCCGGCCAGTCGATCAACCGCATTCTCGGCCTTTTTTCGTTAGGCGAAGAGCAGCAACTGCGCATTCGTCTGGCCGACAGCCTCCGCTATGTCGTGAGCCAGCGCCTCGCGCCCAAAATCGGTGGTGGCCGGTATCTCCTGACGGAGATTATGGGGCACAACCTGCGCACCCGCGAAACGATCGCGCTCGGCGAAGCCGATAATCGCAGCTTCTACGAAATCATCGAAGCGAGCTCGCCCTTCGGCTGGACCACCTTCGACCGCTCCGTCCTGAGTGCCTACGAAGCGGGCGTCATCAGCGAAGAAACGGCCCGCGGGTTTTCCTCGAAAAAGGGGAAGGTGATCCGCGGAATCGACCTGATCCAGAAGGGACGCGGGATCGAGAACGAAACCGAAGGCGGGCTGCGACTCGATCTGCCGGTCAATGCTTTTCGTTAGGAGGCAAACATGGGAAGCGATCCAGACAGTAATTTTTTTGACCTCGGCGACAAGACCGCCCTCGTCTGCATTGACCATCCGCAGTACCAGAACATGATCGTGCCGCAGTTGACCGAGCTAAATTATAAGGTGCATCTCGGCCTCTTCGAAGAAGATGTCCTCCTGAAACTTGCCACTTACAGCTACAATGTGGTCGTCGTTTACGAGAACTTTAAGCGCTCGAAAGTCGATGATAATCCAATCCTGCGCGAGATGGTGAAGCGGACCAACTCGCTCCGGCGCGAGCATTTTGTCATCCTCCTCAGCCATCGCTTCGCGACGAACGACGCGATGAGCGCTTTCGTCCAGAGCGTCGATCAGATTATCAACATCACTGACATCGCGAATTTCAAGCCGATCATGCGGCGGGGCGTAGCGCAGCAGCGCGAACTCTACACCCCGTTTCAAGAGACACTCAAGGCCGTGCGGGCGTCCTAGCGCGCGGAAATTTCCAGCGCCCGCAGCGCGTGGCGCGATTTTTTGGAAACGTCTTGCGGGTGCGCGATCCCGCGTGGTAATTTCCGGGCGCGCCGACATGAAGCTCGTTCAATGGGTTCGATTCACCTGGGATTTAGACACGCTTTCACTCCTCGGCGCGGTCCTCCCGGAGCATTACAACTTCGTCGTTGCGACCGAGGCTGACGAGAAGGAACTGCGCGCCGTCATTACCCGCTCCTTTGCGCACGACACCTCCTGGGGCGACGCCATCCACGAGGTCAACGACATGATCGACGGCTGGCTGCTGCGGGCTTTTGCGCCGGGCGATGGCGGCGGGGTCTGCCTGGCGTTGCGCCACGGCTTGCGCATGATCGGCGCATCAATTTTGATCCCCGCGCCGGCGGCCGAAAACCATCTTTCCCCCGGACCCTGCGTGCTGATGGAGTATCGCAACCGCGGCCTCGGTACCGCCCTGCTCGGGGAGTCGCTCCACCGCTTGCGCGAGGTGGGGCTGGCCCGGGCCACCGCCCGCACGAAACGGAACGCGCCCGTTGCCAAATTCCTTTACCCGAAGTTCAACGGGATTCTGACCCCGGGGGACACGCCACTTCTCGCCGCCTGATCGTTCGGCGCAAGGCGGCGGGGCGGCGGACCTCAGCGAATAATGCCGCGCTCGCTCGCCGCGATGAATTGAAGAATGGAGCGCACATCTTCGCTTTCCCCCAGCTGCTCGCGCACCGTTTCCAGCGCCTGACCGGTGTTCATCTTCGCCCTATAAATCAAACGAAACGCTTCCTTGATCGGCTTGATCTTTTCCGGCGGATAACCGTGGCGCTCCAGACCCACCTGATTGATCCCGCGCACTTCCGCCGGGTTGCCATCGGCGATCATGAACGGCGGCACATCCTGCACAATCTTGGAGCAGCCGCCGGTGATCGCGAAACGGCCGATCCGGCAAAATTGATGAACCGCCGTCAAACCGCCGATGACCGCGTGGTCGCCCACCTGCACATGGCCGGCGAGCGTGCCGTTGTTGGAGAAAATGACGGAATCGCCAACCGTGCAATCGTGCCCGATGTGGGAGTAGGCGAGGAAATTTCCGCCGCTCCCGACGCGCGTCTTGCCGCTCTCCAAAGTGCTGCGATTGATGGTGACGAACTCGCGGAAGCAATTTTCGTTACCGATCTCGAGATAAGTGGGCTCGCCGCGATATTTCAAATCCTGAGTTTGCTGCCCGATCGAGCAGTAGGCGTAGAATTTATTCCCCCGGCCGGTGGCGAGCGGTCCCCCGAGCGTGACATGATGCTGCAACCAGCAATTTTCCCCTAACGACACCCCGGCCGCGACGATGCAGTAAGGACCGATGACCGTCCCGGTGCCGAGCTGCGCCGACGGATCGACAATCGCGGTCGGATGAATCTGGGTCTCAGACATCGTCGGAATGACGAATGACGAATGACGAAGGGCGAAGGAATGACCAATGACAAATGCGGCAGTCGACGCCCGGCGCGGCGGCTGGCTGTCTCTTCATTCGGTATTCGTCATTCCTTCGATCTTCGGAATCCGTCATTCGTCATTTCCCCCTACTTATCCAAAAACGTGAACATCAGTTCACCCTCGGAAACGACCGCGTCATTCACCACACACCGGCACATCGCTTTCGCGAGACGGTTGCCGCGGGACTTCGTCAGCTCTGCGTGAATGAAGAGGGTGTCGCCAGGAAAAACCGGTTTACGGAATTTCACGCCGTCCGCGCTCATGAAGTAACCGACCCGGCTCGCGCTCTTGCTGATCCGCATCATCAGCACGCTCGCCACCTGCGCCATCGCCTCCACCTGCAGCACACCGGGCATCACCGGATGACCCGGGAAATG
>DATMNS010000076.1:0-2436 GCA_035568735.1 Chthoniobacterales bacterium
TCGCGAGCGCGGCGACCACTTGCGCCCAGCGGCGTCCGTCGAGTTCCCGGGTCATCAAGCCGGCGAAGACCATCGCGACGCTTTGCGCGAGCGCGGCGAAGAGGCGCACCCCGACGAGCGAGGGTCCAAAAAGAATCAATGCGACGCGTGCGATGAACGGCGTGAAAGGCGGATACGAAACATAGCCCCAGGCGAGATAGCGCGCGTCATCGAGCACGCCGAGTTCATCGCGATGAAATCCGTATTGCCAGTTGGTCGCGCAATGCAGAACCAAACGCGCCGCCGCCACCGCCAGCAGGATCGCGAGATCGCCCCGTCGGGCTTTCGATTGCGAATAAATTCCGGGCTCCATCTGCGGCCTCTGCAGGCTATCGATTCAGCGCACATCGCACAACGCCTGTAAGGCATGCGCTTGCTCGCGAAACCCTTCGGAGCTCTGCCTGCCGCTGTACCCGTGGAGGGACGGGCTCTGTCCCGTCCGTGTTTCTTTTGCCGGGGAACGAATCTCGGACGACACGGAGGTCGTCCCTCCAGTTAGTCCGCCTGGCCAAACTGCGCCGTCACCCGCAGCTCGCGGTCTGCCGCGATCCGCACGTCGCGTAACTTCACTTCGCCTAACGACAACGCCATGAGCGAAAACGCGCGCCCGTTGAACCGCTGCAGATGCGGCGCAATGAATCCACCGGCGAGCGCTCCGAGCGTTCCTTCCCCGGCGCATTCCAAGGCAGAGAACCGCACGTTCAGTTGCTCATCGATCGCCACGCTGCCGCTGATCCGCACCGCCGCGTTGAGAAAAAGCTTCTTCGCGCGCACCTGCACGACCAGATCGAGCGCGTGGTCCGAGCGCGATCGCAACTCGACCCGCACACTTTCCACCGTCACACCCTGCTTCGCGGCCTCTGCCTTCGCGCCCGCGAGCAACAGCGCCTCGAGATCGTCGAGCGCAACGTCGACCTCCACGTTCCCTTCCGCCGCATTCTGCAAAAGCAGGAGCACATTGCCTTCGCCGTCCCGTCCCTGGCCGAGGCGCACGTCGCGCGCGCTACAGACAAGATTGATCTTCCCTCGCCCCACCAGGATCGGTCTCCCGACGATTTCGAAATTCTCTACCCGCAAGCCTGGCTCAATCGCTCCGACCGGCGGCAGAGGCCGCGGCGGCGGACGGTCCCCGGCATCCGCGCCATCGAGCGAGACCCGGATCGCCGCCAACTCCGGATACTGCTTTTCCTCCACCGTCACCATCGGTCCCGCTGGCCTAACGATTCGGCGCAGGCTTTGCTCCAGCGCCGCGCAGAGCGCGTCAGCGGTTGCTGGCAGCGAATTGGTTTGCAGCGGAAACATCCCGCCAACCTACGCAATTTGGCTCGCGAGCGGATGTTCTTTCCGGGCAGCTCACAGCCTGCCCGCCCGTGTGCCGGCGCCTCGCCGAAGCAGGCGCGCAACAAGATGGTGTTTCTCTTTTTCGGTCGAAAGATTTAATTGCGTCGCCGGGTCGCCTCAAACAAAAACCACGTCCGGCGTTCGGTCTCGTCGATCCAAACCTCGATCAAGCTCGCAGTCGCGAAGTCGCGATGTTCGTCGCAGACGTTGTGCGTCTCGCGTAAGCGCGCCGCCAGCGTCCGGTTGTCGTCCGCTAATTCTGCCAGCATGTCGAGGGGCTCAACGTACTCGGCATTGTTATCGACCACGCGCTGGGTGCGAGAGATTTGGCCGATCGATTTGAGGGTCGGTCCGCCTATCTTGCGGACCCGTTCCGCGACTGGATCAGTCATCGCGAAAAGCTGATCGGCATGTTCGTCCAGCAGCAGATGGTAGTCGCGGAAATGCGGGCCGCTCATGTGCCAGTGGAAATTCTTCGTTTTCAGGTAAAGCGCGAAGACGTCGGCCAGGATCGCATTCATCGCTCCCGCGATATCTTTCGTGGCGGAAGGCGTGAGATCGGTGCGGGTGGCGAGGGGCGCGCTACGCCTCACCTTGAGTTCCTGGGTCTTTTTCGAATTGTTTCTCTTCATGGATTTTTGCTCTCTGGTGTTGGTTGATGGTTGGTCCCGGCTCACCACTGCAAGTGGAACCTTAAGACTGATTCGCCGATGCTCCGTCTACCGGATGCAGCCACGGGGCCGCTTCCCTCTTGCGCAGTCTTTGGGCGTGTTCCTGCGGACCGTCGGTGATCCTTCATTGTCCCATAATTACTAGCGGCGGCCGGAACGCGTCAACGGAGGATAATCTGCGTAACGATATGCTGCTGGCAGTTCCAGTCGAAGGCGTGAATCTGAAACTGAAAGGCTCGCGCGACATCGGAGTCATCCGCGCGCGGCATAGAGATAGATTGCGACCAGAACGACGAGCACAAGAATGGCCGTCACCCAACAAACGGTTTTGATGACGGCTGGTTTGGGTGGTGATCCGAACTCCTGCGCGACGAACTCATCATAG
>DATMNS010000077.1:0-4449 GCA_035568735.1 Chthoniobacterales bacterium
TTGATGCCCCAGACGGATAACCACCTCGCTGTCTTCCTCGGCCATGTGCAGGCGAATCCCCAGGTCAAAGCCCTGCTCGGAGCGTTCGGAGGAACGACGGGCCTCGTCGCCACCTTGCTCGCGCTGCGCTCGAAATTCAGCCGGGCACTCGGCGCGACCCGCGGCGCGCAGTGGATTCTGGTGCTCGTGGCAATCCTCTTTTTCGTCCTCCTCTCGCTCGTCATCTCCTGGTTCCTGCTCTTCCTGGGCTCACAATCCTGGGCAGATAAAGCCGGCCGATGGTTCCTGGGTCAGGGTGAGACTTATCAGACCCAGTTGTTCGTTGTCTTCTTCCTCACCGGCGGCAATCTCCTCTTCGGCATCGTGATGGGTTTCTTCATCAACGTAAACAAATTCTCCCTCCATGCCACCTATCGGATGCGATTGATTCGCGCCTTTCTCGCAGCTTCGCGGACACAGGATATGCGCCGGCCGCATCTCTTTACCGGCTTTGACCCTAACGACAATTTCCCGCTGCGCGACCTGAGACCGGGAAAACCCTTTCATGTCATCAATACGACGCTCAATCTGGTCAAGGGCACGCCCTTGGCGTGGCAGGAGCGGAAAGCCGAATCCTTTACCATGAGCCGGTTGCATTGCGGTTCGTGGCATGTCGGTTACCGGCCTTCAGCGGACTACGGCGACGGAGTCAGCCTTGGCACTGCGCTCACCATTTCCGGCGCCGCCGCCAATCCCAACATGGGTTATCACTCCTCGCCGCTCGTCGGTTTTCTGATGACTCTGTTTAACGTGCGCCTCGGCTGGTGGCTGGGGAATCCCGGCACGGCCGGCGAACGGACCTGGCGCCGGGCCGGGCCGCGCTATGCCGTCGGGCCGCTCTTTTCCGAGGCGCTTGGGAATACCACGGACTGCTACAAATATGTCAATCTCTCCGATGGCGGGCACTTCGATAATCTCGGCCTTTACGAAATGGTATTGCGCCGCTGCAAACTCATCCTCGCGGTCGATGCCGGGCAGGATTTCGATTACGTCTTTGAAGATCTCGGCAACGCCATCCGCAAAATCCGAATCGACCTCGGCGTTCCGATCGACATCAGGGTCGTCTCGCCGAAGAAAGCCGACGGCACCATGCATCGCTGCGCTTTTGGCACGATCCAATACTCCGTCATCGACGACTCGCAGAGCGACGGCTTCCTCCTTTATATCAAGCCGATGATCTTCGGCGACGAGCCGCCCGATGTCTCCAATTACGCCGCGGCCCATCCGGAATTTCCGCACGAACCGACGACCGACCAGTGGTTCAGTGAGTCGCAACTGGAGAGTTATCGACTGCTCGGGCTGCACGCCATCGAGTCGATCTGCGGAGGGGAGTGCGAGCCGAAAAACCTGCCGCTCTTCTTCGCCCAGGTGAAAGACGATCTGGCGCGGGCAAAAACCGGAGCGGCCTGAGCCCCGATCGCTGCCGCGCACCGCCGGCGTGGAAATTTTCGCTTCCAATTCTGCTTGCTCCCCGGGTCGGAAGAGGATTAAAAACCTGTTATGAAACCGCACGCGCTGGAACGCGGTTGGGCGGGGCGGCCCCTCGCGTCAGTTGCCACCTGCGCCCTCGTGGCGCTCTCTCTCCTCGCCGCCGGCTGTGGCAAGGCTCCGGAGGACGAAGCCAAGCTGGCCGGGCTTTCGCCTAACGACTTCCCGCAGATCACGGCCGACATTTTTCAACCGATGGATGGCGGGCTCGCGCTCGCGCCTAACGAGATCATGGGCCGCAACACCTGGGACCTGTGGAGTGGCGGCAATCAGCATTTCTGGAATCACGTCGCGCAGGACAGTTTCGGTTTGATGGACCTGCTCAAGACGCTCGACAACCGCAAGTATCCCCGCAGCGAGCGCTTTAAGACGCTCGGCCTGGTCAACGAACCCGGCTTCCGCGCCGCGACCAAGCCCGATGAATACGGCCTCTGGCTGGACGAGCAGGTCGACCCCGAGCCGGCCGGGATCGACTACAAAATCTACGGCAAACCCTCCGGCGTCCTCGGTTTCCGTCTCTTCCCGAACCCTGAGTTCAACGCCGAGGCGCGCCAGAAATGGGACGGCGCTCGTTTCATGAACGACCCGCACTATTACAGCACGAACCAACTCATCAGGCCGTACCGGGTCGGCGTCGCCTGTGGCGCTTGCCATATCTCGCCTAATCCATCCAACCCGCCAGCCGACCCGGAAAATCCGCGCTGGGAAAACCTCGCCTCCGCGATCGGCAACCAATACATCCGGGAGGGCAAAGTCTTTGCGCCGAACGTCGAGAAGGGCGGCTTCTTTTACGAGGAATTGGCCGCGCAACCACCCGGCACTTCCGACACCTCGCGCATCGCGACCGATCACATCAACAATCCCAACGCGATCAATCCCATCTTCCTCCTCGCCGAACGCGAACGCATCGCGGTGCCGGAAAAAATGGCCGGCGGAACGCTCGCTTTACCGGGTGAAAAAGAAGAAATGGCGGTCCCCCACATCCTGAAGGATGGCGCGGATTCGATCGGCGTCCCCGGCGCGACGATCCGCGTTTACGTCAACATCGGAATGTTTTCGGAATATTGGCTGACTCGCCATAATCGGCTCATCGGCCTGACTCCGCAGAAGCCCTTTGAGATTTCCTACGCGCGCGAGCACTCCGTCTTTTGGCGTGCGACCGAGGAACGTCTGGCCAACGTCGCCGCCTTTTTCCGCCGCCTCAAGCCCTATCATCTCGCGGATGCGCCGGGCGGCGCGGCCTACCTCACGACCGACGAAGCGGTCTTGAACCGCGGCAAACTGGTCTTTGCCAATAGTTGCGCCTACTGCCACTCGAGTAAGCAGCCGCCGGCGGGAGTGGATCCGCAATCGGGCGATGGCGAAGCCTGGTTCCGCAGCGCCGTCACGCAACCGGATTTCCTCGAGAACAACTTTCTCTCCAACGACCGACGTTATCCCCTGACGAAAATCCAGACGAACTCCGCGCGCGCCTTCGGGACCAACGCGCTGGCGGGGCACGTCTGGGACAACTTCTCTTCCCAAACCTACAAGGAGTTGCCGTTGCCCGGCGAGGTCGAGTTTTACAATCCGTTCGACGAAACCCAGCCGATCAAGTTTGAACCGAATGCGAAGCATACCGGACCCGGTTATTACCGGGTGGCTTCACTCGTTAGTCTGTGGAGTTCGGCGCCGTTCCTGCACAACAATGCGCTGGGCAAGTTCACCGGCGACCCCTCGGTCGCGGGCCGGCTCGAGGCCTACAACGACGCCGCCGAGAAACTGCTCTGGCCGGAGAAACGCCTCGGCAAGGCTTCCATCTGGCGCACCCAGAACGAATGCTACCTGCACCTCCGGAAGGAATTTGTCCCGAAACCGCTCCAGTCATTGGCGGACAACGACGGTTACCTCAAACTCGGCCCCGTCCCCAAGGGCACACCGCTCAACTTGCTGGCCAATCTCGAGCCCGACTTCGACGACCTGGTCGCGCTCCAGTTGAAACTGAGCAAGGCGCTGCTCGCGATTCACGCGCAGAATCTCTCGCCGGAAGAAGCCCGCGCCGAGCTCATCAAAACCGTTCCGCAATTGCTCTCGGCCAATAAATGCCCCGATTTCATCGAGGACGAGGGTCACTATTTCGGGACCGATCTGCCCGACGACGATAAGCGGGCGCTGATCGAATACATGAAGACTTTCTAGCGCAACATCATCCCGAGCGCCGCTCGGGAATGACCCGACGAAAGGACACCATGACCGTTCCTGAACTACTGAAAATGTCCCAGGCCGAGCTGGACGATTTGTTCACCAAGAGTCCTGCGGGCGAGATTCCGAAGGGCGAAGCCAAGGGCACGGCGATCGTCGCCCCCGGCACCACTTACAGCGAAAATATTGCGACCTTTGTCAATCACTTCGCCTGGCAGGGCAAAGTCTTCGACCCGGAAAAGGGCGTGCTCCGCAACAAGATCACCCCTTTCGGCCTGAACGCGATCATCGCCAAGGTTTACAAAGGCGAGAGCTGGCTCGACGGCCAGGAGTGCATCGTGCTGGATTACTCCGAGACCTCGCTTTTGGCACACTGGATTCGCGATGAAATTCGTGAGATCGAACCGCGCGTCTACCTCGGCAAAGTCTACTGGAGCAAGAAGCGGCTGATCGATTTCGCGCTCGAATTCCCGGCCGCGTCGACCTAACGAGAAGCTGACGGCCATGGCGGACCTTTCCGAAGCCGGCCCCAGTCAGCCGCCGGCTTTTAATTCCAATGCCAGTCGCCCCCTGCCGCGGGCGGATACCGGCTCGGTCTTCCTCAATGGGTTGAGCGATTTCTTTACCTTGCTCCTGCACCTGGAACGCCGGGTCGATCCCTGGTTTCGCCCGGCCTTCGATGCTCTCTTGCGCGACCCGATCGCCCGCTTCACAACCGACCTGATCAATCGCCGCCGCCCT
>DATMNS010000078.1:0-6766 GCA_035568735.1 Chthoniobacterales bacterium
GACTCGTTAGGCAGGCTGAGGAAATTCCGGGCAAAAAAACCAAACCCGCCGATCGCCGCCGGGACACTGAGGAGAATGAGGGGGAGCGTCATGACAAGGGGAGATTCTGCGCCGCGGGCGGCGTGCGGGCTGCGCGCGTTGCCGAAAAATGCGACCACCATCAAGCGTGTCATGTAAAAGGCGGTGAGCAGAGCGGTGAAAGCGGCAAATACGAAGATCGGCAGGTCGCGTTCGTAGGCGAGAGCGAGGATCGCGTCTTTGCTGAAGAAGCCGCTGAAGCCGGGGAAACCGATGAGCGCGAGCGTGCCGACGAGAAAAGTGAGGAACGTGATCGGCAACCGCTTTGCGAGTCCGCCCATGCGCCAGATGTCCTGTTCGTGATGCAGCATGTAAATAATCGAGCCGGCGCCGAGGAAGAGGAGCGCCTTGAAGGCCGCGTGGGTGAAGAGATGAAACATCGCCGCCTGGCCGGAAGCGAGGCCGACCGCCATCACCATGTAGCCGAGCTGCGAAAGCGTGGAGTAGGCGAGGATCCGCTTAATGTCGTTCTGCTGGGTCGCCATGAGCGCCGCGAGGACGGCGGTGATCGTGCCGATCCAGGCAATGACCTGGAGCGCGCCTAACGACGCGTCGATCAGGAATCCGACGCGCACCAGCATGTAAACGCCGGCCGCGACCATCGTCGCGGCATGGATTAAGGCCGAGACCGGCGTCGGGCCTTCCATCGCATCCGGCAACCAAACGTGCAGTGGGAATTGCGCCGACTTGCCGACCGCGCCGCAAAAAACGAGCAGCGCCGCGGCGGTCAAATAGCCGGGATGGGTCGCGAATTTCGCCATCCCGGCCGCGATCTCGGTGAAGACCAACGAACCGGTTGCAGTCCAGACCATCAGGATGCCGAGCATGAAACCGAAGTCGCCGATGCGCGTCGTGATGAACGCCTTTTTCGCGGCCTCGGCCGCCGCCGGGCGCTCGAACCAATGCCCGATGAGCAAATACGAACTGACTCCGACCAGTTCCCAAAAAATGAACATCATCACGAAGTTGTTCGCGAGGACGATCCCGGTCATGGCAAACATGAAAAGTGAGAGCCCGGCGAAATAGCGCGACTTGCCTTCGTCCGCGCTCATGTAGCCTAACGAATAGACATGGATGACGGCGCCCACGCCGGTGACCATGAACAGCATCGAGCGGCTCAACGGATCGAGGGTCAGGCCGAGCGGCACGGAGAAGAGGGGCGCGAGGTCGAGCCAGGAAATCGTGGGCGCGGTGGAAGTTTGCTGGAAGAAGATGAGGCAGCTGCAAACAAAGCTCGCGAGGACGGCCGCGACGGAAATGAAAGCGCTTAAGGTGCGCAGTGGGCGGGTCGCAAGGAGGATGAGGAAGACCGAAGCGAGCGGCAGGAGCAGGGCGATCCAGGGCAGGAGCGAAGTCATCGCGCAATCCTTCCGTAAACGATTTCAGTTGTGACGCCGGCGATAAGTTCTGGGGAGCGCACGCGACATGCGTGCTGGTGGCGGCGACTCGCCGCCACGGACTTTTTCCTGGAGAGCGTCGAACGACCAACGAGATCACGACCAGCGCCCAAAGAAAAGTTCGCGCTGGCGAGGTCGCAAGCGCCAGCACGCGAGTCGCGTGCGCTCCCCAGAGTTCTGCGATCGCGCGCGTTCCTCATTTCAAAACTTCAAGGTGTTGATGTCCTCGACATGGGTCGTGCGCCGGGCCCGGTAAAGCGCGACGATGATCGCGAGCCCGACCGCCACCTCCGCCGCCGCCACCGTGATGATGAAGAAAACGAAAACCTGCCCGTCGTAATTGGGCTGGCCTAACGAGTTGGTGCGGAAGCGGGAAAAGGCGACGAGCGAAAGATTGGCCGCGTTCAGCATCAGTTCGAGCGACATGAAAATGATGATGAGGTTGCGGCGCAGGAGGACGCCGGCGAAACCGAGGGTGAAAAGCAACCCACTGACTAGAAGATAATCGCCGAGGGTGACCATTTCCCTAGTGCAGCTCGCGTTTGCTCAGCACGATCACGCCGATGGTCGCGACGAGGATGAGCACGCCGATGATTTGGAAGGGCAGGTTGTAGTTCCCGAAAAGAAGCAGGCCGACGCGGTGCACGTCGTCCACTTGCTCCGGGGCGAGCGGAGCGAACGGCAGCCTGGCCTGGTGCAAGTGCCCGATCACGAGGTAGAGCTGCCCGAAGAAAATGACGGCCACGGCCGCGCCGCCGGCAGAGGCCACGAAATTGATCCGGCGCCGTTCCCCCGCGCGCAGATCGAGCAGCATGATGATGAAGAGGAACAGGACCATGACCGCGCCGGCGTAAACGAGCACCTGGATGATGCCGATGAAAAACGCGTCGAGCGACATGAAGAGCGCGGCCAGCCCGAGAAAAGAAACGACCAGGCTGAGGGCGCTTGCGACCGGGTTGCGGTTAATGATGACCGCCGCGCCGAAGACGAGCATCAGCGCGGCGGCAGTCCAGAAGAAGATCGGGGACATAGGAAATCCTAATGGTGTGATCGCGGAGCGGAGTGATCGAGTAATAGGCGAGAGATCCCCAACACTTCATTACTCCAACACTCCATTAATCCACGGCCGCGCCTCATTTCCTCTCGTTCCATTTCAGCACCAGGCCGTGCATCACGCCGCCGATCTCGATCAGTTTTTTCTTGTCGTGCACCATTTCGGCGCGGGTGTAGCCGGTGATCGCGTAGTCTTTGCGCAGAAAAATCGCCTGTTCGGGGCACACTTCCTCGCACATTCCGCAGTAGATGCAGCGGATCATGTCGATATCGAATTCCTCCGGATATTTTTCCACCTTGGCGAAACGCTCGCCTAACGGTATCTCGCCCGGCACGATCCGGATCGCGCGCGGCGGGCAGATGAATTCGCAAAGCTGGCAGGCGACGCAGCGCACGCGGCCGCCTTCATCCTTCACCAGGGCGGGCGCGCCGCGATAATGATCCGGCATCTGGCTGTCCCATTTCTGCTCGGGATACTGCATCGTCACCCTGGTGCGGCCGAGGAGCATGTTCTTCAGATGGCGGAAAGTGATGATCATCCCGCTGAAAATCGCCGGCAGATAGACCTTCTCGGACCAGCTCAGATTGGGACGTCGAACAGTGATGGGCATGGGCTAAATGACGAAATCCGAATGAAGAATGACGAAGGAATGACGAAGGCCCAATGACGAAACGAGGCCGGCGCTAGACGCCTTTCGGGCTTCGTCATTGAAAAGCCCGGCCTCGCCGGTGGCTGCGTTATAGGTCATTCCTTCGGATTTCGTCATTCATTTCGGCAGACAGGCGATGATGATCGCGGCGAGGAAAATGTTCACGAGCGCGATCTCGAAAAAGAAAACCCAGCCCAGCCGCATCAGTTGATCGTAGCGGAAACGCGGCAGCGTCCAGCGGACCCAGATAAAAAAGAGGAGCAGGACGGAAACTTTGCCGAAGAAGACAAAGATGTTGAAGAGGCCGCCGATGACGCCGCGCCATCCGCCTAACGAGCCATCGATCAGGAGCCAGTGAAAGCCGTGCGCTTGATTCCACCACGGGACGGGCAGATGCCAGCCGCCGAGAAAGAGGGTCACAATAACGGCCGAGCCGGTGATCATGGCGGCATATTCGCCGAGGAAAAAGAGAGCAAATTTCATCGAGCCGTATTCGGTGTGATAACCGCCGACCAGTTCCGTCTCCGCTTCGGGCAGATCGAACGGGAGACGATTCGTTTCCGCGAAAATCGCGATCGTGAAGACGACGAAGGAAATAAACATCGGGATGGCGAGGAGCCACTTCCAGCCGTCGGCCCAATGGCCCACGAAGGGTGCGATCATCCAGCCATTCTCAATCTGGTATTGGACGATATTGGTGAGGCGCAGCTGCCCGACGAGGAGGAAGATGGGAATGACCGCGAGCCCGAGGGAAAGCTCGTAGGAGATCATCTGCGAGCTGGAGCGGACGCCGCCGAGGAAGGGATATTTCGAATTCGACGACCAGCCGGCGATGACAATCCCGTAGACGCCTAACGACGCAATGGCGAAAACGTAGAGAACGCCGACGTTGATGTCCGCGATCACCATTGGCACGCCGAACAAGGTGCTGCCGAAAGGCACGACCGCGATCGTCATGATCGCGGGCACCATTGCCAGGCAGGGGGCGAGCCAGTAGTAGAACTTGTTCACGCTGGCCGGCGTAAAGTCTTCCTTGAGGATGAATTTCATGGCGTCAGCGATCGGCTGGCCGAGGCCGCCAAGGAACGGCGAAAAGTCCTTCTTGAATCCGAGCAGGCTCACGGGAAAGCCGACGCGATTCGGGCCCACGCGATCCTGAATGAGCGCGCTCACGCGCCGTTCTGCATAAACGGTGTAGGAGACCAACGGAAGGATCACGACGAAGACGATCCCGAGGATCTTGAGCAGCGAAGTAAGGATGAGAAAGAGCGTGGGGTTCATAGGTCATCCCGAGCGGAGTCGAGGGATCCCGCGGAGGAACTTAAGGGTTGCGCCACGGGATTCTTCGACTGCGCTGCGCTTCGCTCTGAATGACGAATCATTGCGGCTGCTTCTCCAGTTCGCGTTCGCGCATTTCTCCCCGCGCCGGGTCGACCGGCGGTCCGTCGGCGTGGAGCACTGGCACGCCGAGATCGCCGATCCGGCTCAGGGTGAGACCGGAAAACTCGGGCACTGCCTCGCTCATCTGGCGGAAAACATCTTCAATCGTGGAGAGTCCGCGTGCGCGCGCCTGACCTTCGGAGTCTCCGCCGGAGATCGCCTGCACCAGGTCGCGCAAAATCTCCCAATCGTCGCGCGCCTCGGCGGGGCCGCGGACGGCGCGATTGAGCCGTTGCAGGCGACCTCTGCGGTTGATCATCGAGCCGCGCTTTTCGGCGAAGCCTAACGACGGCAGCACGACACTGGCATGGCCCGTCGCGTCGTTCTCGAGCAGATCCAGCACGACATAAACCGGCAGGCGGGCCAGGTACTCGGGCGTGATTCCGCAATGCAGCGGATTTTCGCCCAACGTGATGAGGGCCTGAATCTGGCCTGACCAAACCGCTTCCTTGATCTGTTGCAGGACGGTTCCCGACCGAGACGCGAGCCGCAGGAGACGGGCGCCGTTGGTGTTCGGGTTGCGGTCTGCGCTCAGCAAAATGTCGTCGGACTCGCCGGCCCGCGGGACGATGTCGATGAGCGTCGCGCCTAACGACTCGGCGAGACGCCCGGCGAGCCACAACTCTTCGTTCGTCATGCGGCCGGAGGCAAGGATCGCGGTTTGCCAGCCGACATAGGGTTTCAACTGCGCGGCCGCGCTGGCGATCGCGTGTCGCCAGGTCGCCGCTGTCAGCTTACCCTCCGCGCGCACCATCGGCGCCCGCAACCGGCGGTCGTTTTCGAGGTAGGCAAAATTGAGCCGGCCGTAGTCGCACATCCAATCGGAATTAACGGCGTCGTTCTCGCGCGGTGTCTGGCGATAGATCACGTCTTCCCGCGTGCCGATGATCGTGTTGCAACCGGTCGCGCAGCTCGTGCAGAAACTTTTCGTCTCTTTCAAAAACCAGACCCGCATCTTGAAACGGAAATCCGATGAAGTGAGCGCGCCGACCGGGCAGATATCGACCGTGTTAAGCGAGTAATTATTCTCCAGCCGCTTGCCCGGATGGGCGGTGAGCGTGGTGTGGCTGCCGCGATCGACAAACCCGAGGACGTCGTCGTGCGCGATCTCCTTGCAAAAACGAATGCAGCGCGAGCAAAGGATGCAGCGTTCGTCGTCGAGCGTGACGCGCGGACCGAGGACGACGTTCTTCGGTTTCTTCACTTTGTTCTCCAGAAAGCGCGATTCCTGCCGGCCGTACTCGACGCTGAATTCCTGAAGCTGGCATTCGCCCGCCTGGTCGCAGATCGGGCAATCGAGCGGATGATTGATGAGCAGGAATTCCATCACGCCGCGGCGACATTCCTCGACGAGCGGCGAATTGGTCCGCACACCCAGACCTTCGGAAACGTCGGTCGCACAGGAAATCTGCGGACGCGGCATCCAGTTGATCTCCGGGTGGCTGTCGGCGCCGAGAATGGGTTTACGGTCGGGCCCCATTTTCGGCATGCCCATTTCAATCAGGCACATGCGGCAGTTGCCGGGCGAGGAGAGCTTCTTGTGGTAGCAATAACGCGGCACGTAGCTCCCGGCCTGCTCACACGCTTCGATCAGGCGCGTGCCTTTGGGAAATTGATGCCAGACGCCGTCGATCTGGACGTTAACCATTTGGTGAGCTGCAACTGTTGCTGCGTCGGGCATGGACGAATCAGGAAAGCAGGAAAGCAGGAGAATTAGAGGATGAGCTCCGTGTTGGACGACGAGGCAGGACGCTCGCGGCAGAAACGCTTGATCGTGAGCGGGGTGGTGGCAAAATTAAGCAGGAGGCCATCGTGAAGACCGGTCGCTTTCAGATAGCTGCGGCCGATGGCGAAATGAATATCTTCCAGCGCGCGGATAGCCTTTAACTCCAGGACGATTAGATCCTCGACCACAAAATCGAGGCGATGTTCGCCGATCTGGTGGTCTTTGTAGAACAAACTGACAGGCTTCTGCCTAACAAACTCGATGCCCTCCAAAGCGAACTCAACGGCGAGCGCTTCTTCGTAAATGGATTCGAGAAAACCGGGACCCAAATCCCGGTGGACGGCGATAGCGGCGCCGATGACGCGCTGCGTGATGCCGCGGCTCCGCAAATCTTTTCCTGCTTTCCTGTTTTCCTGATTCAT
>DATMNS010000079.1:0-3369 GCA_035568735.1 Chthoniobacterales bacterium
CCACGCCACTGAGGGCGAGGCTTCCGGCGATCACCAAACCAAGCAATGTTCTCATGCGGGGATTGAACGGCCCGCCGGATCACGAGCACAAGCTTTTTCTTCCCGCCGGTCCCGAAGTTGACGTCGCGCGGCAGCATGAAAAAGTATGGCTGTGAAAACCCTGATCCTTTTTGTCGGCTGGTGCATCCTGTTCGTGCTTGCCTGGCCGGTCGCGCTTCTCGCCCTGATTCTCTTTCCCCTGGTCTGGCTTTTGGCGCTGCCGTTTCGGCTTCTCGGCTTAACCTTTGAAGCTCTGCTGGCGCTGGTCGGCGCGATCCTCATGCTACCGGCGCGCACCTTCGGTTGGGGACGGTCCACGAGCCGGGGTTGATAGCCGGCAGTCGCTCTGCTCGCGCGTGCCCATCCCTGATCGGTAGACATTAGAGACAAACCAAAACGCTATGTCATATCTGCTCATTCATCATAAAGTTCGGGACTTCGACACTTGGAAAAAGGCCTACGACGGTCATCGCGACGCGCGCGACCAGGCTGGTCTTAAAGAGCTGCATCTCTTGCGGAACCACGCGGATCGCAATGATATCGTCATCCTGTTTACCACCGAAGATCTGGAGCGCGCCCGCGCCTTCGCGCGTTCGGACAATCTCCGCAGCGCGATGCAACGGGCTGGAGTGGTCGGCGCGCCGGTGCTACTCGAACTCGAGTAATTCTCAGGGACGCGGATTACAGGGAAGCCCGAGATTCGCGGACGAGCGATACGGCGCGCGCTCAGGCCGGCCCGCGGAGTCATTTTCGCATCGACACGACGGCCGTCGACTTCTTGAATCGCGCGATGGATTGTTCCTTTCGTTGCGCCGTCCTCCTTGGCCAGTTGATGTTTGCTCTTGACGCACAGGCAGCATCTCCTCTGCCGGCGCAAGAGTTCGACGTCCTGATCAAGAACGGCACGGTCTACGACGGTTCCAGCGGGGACGGGCGAAAAGCGGATGTGGCGCTGCGCGGCGATCGCATCGCGGGCGTGGGCGATTTCAAGCAGGCGAAGGCTCGCCTAACGATTGACGCACAAGGGCTCGCGGTCGCACCCGGATTCATCAACATGCTTTCATGGTCGACCGAGTCGCTCATCGCCGATGGGCATTCGCAGAGCGAGATCCGGCAAGGAGTGACGACCGAGATCATGGGCGAAGGCGAATCGATGGGTCCGCTGAACGAGCGGGTGCGGGAAAAAATGCTGCGCGAACAGGGGGACATCCATTACGAGATCAAGTGGAAGACGCTGGCCGAGTATCTGCGTTATCTGGAGAAGCGCGGCATCTCCTGTAACGTCGCCTCGTTCATCGGCGCGACGACGATTCGCGAGAACGTGATCGGTTTCGACGACAAGGCGCCCACCGCGCCACAGCTCGCAGAAATGCGCGCATTGGTCCGCCAGGAAATGGAAGCGGGCGCGCTCGGGATCGGCACTTCGCTAATTTATCCGCCGGCCTTTTACGCGAAAACGCCGGAGCTGATCGAGCTCTGCAAAGTCGCGGCGCAATACCAGGGAAAATACATTTCGCACATGCGCAGCGAGGGAAACCAGCTCCTCGAAGCGCTCGACGAACTGATCCGAATCAGCCGCGAAGCGAAAATCCCGGCGGAAGTCTATCACATTAAGGCGGCCGGAAAATCCAACTGGCCAAAGGTCGACCGGCTCCTCGCAAAGATCGAAGAGGCGCAGAAGGAAGGCCTCAAGATCACTGCCAACATGTACACTTACACCGCGGCCGGCACGGGCCTCGATGCCTGCCTCCCGCCCTGGACGGAGGAGGGCGGCTATCCGGCGCTTTTTAAACGGCTGCGCGACCCGGCGACGCGGGAGAAAATCGCGCGTGAAGTGGCCACGCCGAGTGATGCCTGGGAAAATCTTTACCTCGCCGCCGGGGCGCCCGACAAAATTTTGCTGGTCGGCTTCAAGACGGAAAAATTGAAGCCGTTGACCGGCAAGTCGCTCGCGGCGGTGGCAAAGATGCGGGGCAAGAATCCGATCGAAACCATCATGGACCTGATTGCCGAGGACGAGTCGCGGATCGACGCGATCTACTTCCTGATGTCGGAAGAGAACGTGCGCAAGGAAATGGCGAAACCGTGGATTTCCTTCGGATCGGATGAAGCGTCGGAGGCGCCGGAAGGTGTTTTCCTGAAATCGAATCCGCATCCGCGCGCCTACGGAAATTTTGCACGAGTCCTAGGCAAGTACGTACGGGAAGAAAAAGTGATTCCGTTAGGCGAAGCAATTCGCCGGTTGAGCGTCCTGCCGGCCACAAACCTGGGACTGGATCACCGCGGCTTTCTCAAGGAAGGAATGTTTGCTGACGTGGTCGTGTTCGATCCGGCGACGATCGCCGATCGCGCCACCTTCGAGCAACCGCAGCAATATGCGGTCGGGATGAAACACGTTTTCGTGAACGGCGTGCAGGTCTTGAAAGATGGCGAGCATACCGGGGCGACGCCGGGCCGCGCGCTCTGGGGTCCGGGAAAAATTCGTTAATCATTTTCCCTGCGACGGGTCTGGCTGGCATCGCCGCCATGTCGAAGTCGACTCCCCTCGCCTAACGAAATCCCAAACCGGCTTTCTCGCCGCTTTCCTAGTTGAGCGCGTAGACCTCGACCAGCGCAACCCCGGTGGCGCCATTCGCGCCTCGGACCACCGCCGAGTAAGCCCCCGGCGCAAGGGTGCCGACGATCGCGGCTTCGCGGTCATCCGTCGGCGGAACCGTGGTGGCGACGATGGCCGCCTCCTGATCACTCCGCCAGTTATCATTCGAGGCCAGCAGCGCGCCGTTGCTGTCGTAGAGCTCCAACGTAGGATCGAGCAAAGCATCCTTTACACCGTTCGAGACCAGGGAAGGCCCGATCGCGCGAACGATCACATTAGTTGCGGTCGTCCCGCTCAGAATGAAACCGCCGATCATCACGTTGTCGCCCGCTTCCACGCGGCTGCGGGTTGAGATATTCGCAATCCGACCCGTCGCGGCATCCAGATCGTACAGCTCAAACAAGGCGATGCCAGACGAATTACCCTGACCACTGACGATCGCGCTGTAGGCCCCCGGCAGCAGACTCGCAACAAGCGCCGGTTCGCGCGGATCGGTGGGCGCAAGACCGTACGCACTCACCTCCTGCCCCGGAATATTCCAACCGTCGTTCGTGGCGATGACGGCTCCGGTAGAATCCACGATCTGGAGAACGGGGTCGCTCATCGCTCCGCTGACGCCGGCTGCGGCGAGGGAAGGCCCGATGGCGCGCACGGCCACTTTCTTGGCCACGATTCCGTCGACGATAAAGCCGCCGATCATGACGTTTTCACCCGTCTGGACAAAGGAGCGGCTG
>DATMNS010000080.1:0-3327 GCA_035568735.1 Chthoniobacterales bacterium
TATTGGGGCTGCCGCCGGCGGCGTTGACCTCGATTTCGACCTCGTAAGCGTCCACGCCGTAAACAGCAGCGGAATAAATCCTGGAGAGCACGGGTGCGACAGTGTCAGAAGACGAGGACGAAGTCCAAACTGCGGTTGAAAAAAATACTGGGCGCGACCCCGGTCGCGGCCAACATCGACGAAGGCTTGTGGCACACCGGTTGGCCGAAATCCTGCTTTCGACACCCTCGACGTAAAAATCCCAGGTTAACGGCGCCCGATCGAATCGAGATGAAATCCAAATCAGCAGCGGAGGCCGGTCGCGGACCGAGCGGCCTGGCGCCAGGCCGAACCCTCACCCGAAACGGAAAGGCCAAAAGGCGAGGACGCTGCGGGCTCCGGGAAAAGGACTCGCCGAATCCTCCGGACGACAGGTATCGCACCCTCTTCGACGCGAACCCGACGCCGATGTGGATTTACGACCTCGAGACGTTGCGCTTTCTCGAAGTCAATGCCGCGGCGATTGCGCAGTATGGCTATAGCCGGGAGGAATTCCTGGCCCGCACGGCGCGCGACATCCGGCCGGGCCAGCAGTTGGCGCAATTTCAACAACTGTATCTTCAGGAAGGCGGGGCGGGATTCCGCGGTCGCTGGCGACACCTCCGCAAGGATGGGACAACGATTTTTGTTTCGATCTACACCAGCCCGCTGACCTTTGGCGGACGCCCGGCGCGCTTGGTGGTGACGACCGATGTGACCGAGCAGCAGGTCGCGGATGAAAAAATTCGCCAGAGCGAAGCCAATCTCGCACTCGCCCAACGCGTCGCGCGGATCGGCAGCTGGGAAGTCGCCCTAACGAATCGGGAGGAACGCGCGAACCATCCGCCCCACTGGTCGAACGAAACCTTCCGCATCTTCGGCCTCGACGCCGCGACAACGAAAGTAACCCACGACAGTTTCTTCCGTCTCCTCCATCCCGATGAGCGTGAGAAGGCGCGCACCACTTTCCTCCAGCAGTTGCACACCGGCGAGTCGTGCAAGATGGACCACCGCATCATCCGTCCGGATGGATCCGAGCGGGTGGTGCACGTGCAATCGGATACGTTGCGCGATGCGGCGGGCCGGATGGTAAAAGTAGGAGGCACGGTGCAGGATCTGACGGAGCAGCGGCACGCGGAGCAGCTACTGCATCAGCAGGCCAGACTGATCAACCTTGCCTCCGATGCCATCTTCGTGCGCAATCTCGACGGAACCGTCCGAACGTGGAATCAGGGCGCGGAGCATCTTTACGGCTGGACGGCCGAAGAGATGTGTGGCCGCCAAACGCGGAATCTAATTTACGACGACCCCGTCCCCTACGACGACGCCACGGAAGAGTTATTGCGCACGGGCGAGTGGCGGGGCGAAATGACCCACCTCTGCAAGGACGGGCGCAAGGTCATGGTCAGCGCGCGCTGGACGCTGGTCCGCGACGAGCGAGATGAGCCGGAGTCGATCCTGATCATTCATACCGATGTGACCGAGCAGAAAAAGCTCGAGGCGCAGTTCCTCCGCTCGCAGCGGCTCGAAAGCATCGGCACGCTGGCCGCCGGAGTAGCGCACGACCTGAACAACATCCTCGCCCCGATCCTACTCGTCACCCCGCTGCTGCGCGGCGACCTGGAAGGCGCGGAGAAGGAAAGTTTCCTTGCTCTCGTCCAGACGAGCGCCGAGCGCGGTGCCAACCTGGTGAAACAAATGGTGACCTTCGCCCGCGGCGCGGACGGTGAACGCGTCCTGGTGCAGCCTTCGCACTTAATCGAAGAGGTGGTGAAAATCGCCGGGCAAACCTTTCCCAAGACAATCACCCTGCGGACCAAGTATCCGCGGGATCTCTGGATGGTGGAAGTCGATCCGACGCAGTTGCAGCAGGTGTTGCTCAATCTTTGCGTCAACGCGCGCGATGCCATGCCCGACGGCGGAGTCCTTCGCCTAACGAGTGAAAACTTCACGGTCGACGAGCATTACGCCAACATGGCGGCCGGCGCGCGACCCGGCCCGCACGTCCTGATCCAGGTAACGGACGACGGCAAGGGCATTCCCCGGCACGTCATCGACAAGATTTTCGATCCGTTTTTCACGACCAAGGAAGTGGGGAAGGGGACCGGCCTCGGACTTTCGACCGTCATCGGAATCGTCAAGAGTTACGGGGGGTTTGTGAACGTCTACAGCGAGCGAGGCCACACCTGTTTCAAGGTTTTTCTCCCCGCGAGCCAGGTGGCGAGCGCCGCGGAAGATTGCCGGGACGCGCCTTGTGTGCCCAACGGGCGTGGCGAAAAAATTCTGATTGTCGATGACGAACCCTGCATCCGGGCGGCGGCCGAAGCCTTGCTCGAGCGCTGGGGCTACGAACCGCTCGTCGCGGAGGATGGCGTCTCGGCGCTCGCGCTTTACGCGCAACAGCCGAAGGAAATCGCTCTCGTCCTGACCGATCTGGTCATGCCGCTGATGGACGGGCTCATGCTCATCCGGGCGCTGCGCAAGCTGAACCCGAAACAAAAAATCATTCTCTCGACGGGACGCGAAGACGATTTGGAGTCGTCCGAAATTCGCTCGTTAGGCGTGGACGCCTGCCTGATGAAACCGCATTCCCGGGAAAAGCTGCTCAACACCCTCGAGGAAACTCTGCGTTGCGAGCCGGTGATAGCCTGAGCAGGTCGGTGCCATCCGCCGGCGGCGCTAGTACGGGACCTTGTCCGGCTTGGCCATCCACTCGCGAAACAGCGCGAGCGAATAATCGCGCTCGATTTGTTCCATCGGGAGCGAGCGAGCTGCGATCGCGAGCGGGAGTTGCTCGTAGATGAAGTCGTCGTCGAAACCGATCTCGGCCGCGTCGTGCCGGGTGCAGGCGTAAAAGACGCGGTCGAGCCGCGCCCAGTAAATCGCGGCCAGGCACATCGGGCAGGGCTCGCAGCTGGTGTAAAGCTGGCAGCCTTTCAAATCGAATCGGCCTAACGAGCGGCAGGCTTCGCGGATGGCCATGACCTCGGCGTGCGCCGTCGGGTCGAGCAGCACGGTGACCTGGTTGTGGCCGCGGCCGACAATCTTCCCATTGCAGACCACGACCGCGCCGAAAGGGCCGCCGCCATCCTCCGTCATGCCTTTCCGGCCTAACGAGACCGCTTCGTGCATCCAAACCGCGTGCTGGCCGGTGATGTCGTTAGGCGAGGTGTTCATCGGGCCTCACTTTTGCATATTTCCGGGCGCGTTTGTAAAGCCTGGACATGCGTTCAGGATCGACGTTTATGCCGTGGCTGAAATCGATCTCGGGAATGGGTGTTCTGGCTACAGACTGGCGAGCGCCCGATC
>DATMNS010000081.1:0-5684 GCA_035568735.1 Chthoniobacterales bacterium
GCTTGGCTGCTCTTCAAAAATGCGACCTCGGTTTTCCAAAAGGCAGGGTGTGTTCCTGCGTTCACTGTCCGCGCTTTTCAGGAGCAATATCAGTCATTCAAAAAGCGTGGTCGCTCTTCGGCTCCGCAGATTGATTTGTCCCGCTCGCGGCTTGGATTGGCCGAAGGCGTGTTTGCGGGCGGGAGAAGCGTGGTTGGTCGCGGAGTCCGCAAATCGCGCGGCCGGAAAGCGAGGTCGCTTTTCCACGAACCGTCTCTGGTTGCGAAAAGTCTCTGGTCCATTCTTCACATCGCTCTTTGTTTTTCCGGACAGATGCTTCTACCGGTAGGCGCCTCGATGATCCGTCGCCGCGTCGAGGCGGCGTCGGCAGGAGCGTACGAGAAAGCCGCTTGCCCGCGGAGACGCCGGGCGCTACAGGATCATTCTCGTCACTGGTCACCTGTCACTCGTCACTTTTCTTGTGAAAATCGATCTTCACACGCACATCCTGCCGCGCGCCTGGCCCGACCTCGACGCCCGGTACGGCTACAGCGGATTCGTTAGGATGGATCATTATCGCCCCTGCTGCGCGCGGATGATGATCGGCGACCGCTTTTTTCGCGAGGTCGGCGACAACGTCTGGGACCCGCAACGCCGGATCGAGGAGTGCGATCGCACCGGCGTCGCCGTCCAGGTGCTCTCAACCGTCCCGGTGATGTTCAGCTATTGGGCGAAACCGGCCGACGCGCTCGATCTTTCCCGGTTGCTGAACGATCACCTCGCGGAAGTGGTGCGCGCGCATCCGGCGCGCTTCGCCGGCCTGGGCACGATTCCGCTGCAGGATCCGGAAATGGCGGCGGGCGAACTGCGACGCTGCGTCCGCGAGCTTGGGCTGCGTGGCGTGGAGATCGGCTCGCATGTCGACGCCAACGCCTCTTGTAATCAGGAAGAATGCCGCAACCTCGACGATCGCACGCTCGACGTCGTCTGGAGCGCGGCGGAGGAAGTCGGCGCCGCGATCTTCGTGCATCCGTGGGACATGATCGGAAAAACGCGAATGCCAAAATACTGGCTGCCCTGGCTCGTCGGCATGCCGGCCGAGACTTCGCTCGCGATTTGCTCGATGATTTTCGGCGGCGTTTTCGAGCGCTTCCCTTATCTGCGCGTCGCCTTCGCCCACGGCGGCGGCGCCTTCCCGGTCACGATCGGCCGCATCGAGCACGGTTTTAATGTCCGGCCCGACCTGGTCGCGATCGACAACCAGATCAATCCCCGCCATTACCTCGCGCGCGTCGATGAGCATGGCGAGTCTGTGCCCGCCCGCTTCTACGTCGACGCGCTGGTCCACGATCCCGACGCGCTCCGCTTGTTGCGCAAACTTTTCGGCGTGCGGCGCATCGCCCTCGGCTCCGATTATCCCTTTCCGTTAGGCGAAGCGCACCCTGGCGAATTGATCGAATCGATGCCGGATTTTTTGCCGGAGGAAAAGGCGCAGCTTTTGTCGGGCACGGCACGGGAGTTTCTGGCTCTGAACTGACGCGCTCGCGAGATGGAACTGCCAAAGCACATCCTCACGACCTTCGATGAAGCGCTCGCCGTGCTGCGCAACAATGTCCTTCTCATGTCGAGCCTGACCGCGCGTAGTCTCGAAAACGCGCTCCAGGGATTGCGCGAACGCGACGACGAACTCTGTCTGCAAGCGATCGCGGACGACGAGGAGATCGATCAGTTGGAAAAGCAGATCGACAAGGACGGCATCGACCTGCTCCTCCGGTTTCAACCGGTCGCCTCGGATCTGCGCCGGGTCGTCGCGGCGATGAAACTGTCGCCGAATCTCGAGCGGATCGCCGACGAATCCGTCAGCATTGCACGCAAAGCGCGCAAGCTAAACAAGCATCGCGCACTTCCCGAGGTGGAACTGATCACTCCGATGGGCGCGCTCGCGACGCAGATGTTCAACGATGGGATTGACGCTTACGTGCGCGAGGATGAAGCGCAGGGCCGGGCTTTGAAGGAGCGCGACAAACCGCTCGATTTGATGAACAGCGACGCCGCCCGACGCCTCCTCACGCGCGCCGCGCAAGACGGTGAGCAGTTGCGCGGCTATCTCAACCTGATGTTCATCGCCGGACACCTCGAACGCGTCGGTGACCACGCCACCAACATCGGGGAGGATGTCGTTTACGCGGCGGCCGCGGAGGACATTCGGCATCAGCCTTTTGTCCCGGAGTAAATCTCCGATCGAGCGCGCGTCGCTTCAGTTTCGGCTTGGCACCGGCGGGCGGTTGCGTTACGGCAGACGCACAACCCGAGCGGCCGCATGTTCTCAATCAAAAAACTACTGGGCCACGATCAGAAATTCTTCGACCTTCTCGAAGCCAGCGCGCAGCAGGCCGACAGCAGCGTGCATCATCTCGTCGCGCTCCTCGCCCGGCTCGAAAAGCATGATTCGCCCCAAAGCCTCGACGAGTTCGTCCACAGCCGGCGGAGGGACAAGCAAATCACGCAGGAACTCACCGAGCAACTCTGCAAGACTTTCGTCACGCCGCTGGAACGGGAGGACATTCAGGCGCTCGCGGCCGCTCTCTATAAGATACCGAAGACGGTGGAGAGGATCGGCGAACGCATCCTGATCTGTCCGGGCGATCTCGAGGGCCGCAATTTCCAAAAGCATCTCGAGTTGCTTGACCAGGCGGCCGAGGCCGTCCTCGCGATGGTGAAGGAATTGCGCAAAGGAACCGACGCCGCGACCGCGCGGGAAATGAATTCGCGGCTGCAAACGATCGAAGGCGACGCCGACAAACTGGAGCTCGATCTCCTGCGCGACTTGTATCACGGGAATTACGAAGCGAAGCAGATCATCTTTCTCCGCGATCTTTACGAGCTGCTGGAAAAGGTGATCGATCGCTGCCGCGACGCGGGCAACATCATCCTGCAGGTCGTGCTCAAGTACTCCTGAGCTCCTGCTCACAGGGCCCGCGCATGGTTCTCTTCATCGTCGTCGTTCTGACGGCCCTCCTTTTCGAATACATCAACGGCTTTCACGACGCCGCGAACGCCATCGCGACCGTCGTGTCGACCAAAGTCCTGACCCCGCGCCAGGCGATCGCGATGGCGGCCTTCTTCAACCTGACCGGCGGCCTGATGGGGACGGCGGTCGCCTCCACCATCGGCAAGGGCATGGTCGACCTGAAGGTCGTGACCATGCCAGCCATCCTTTGCGCGCTGCTCGGCGCGATTGTGTGGAATCTTATCACCTGGCTGCTCGGCCTTCCTTCGAGCTCGAGTCACGCGTTGATCGGCGGTCTCTGCGGAGCGGCGCTGGCGACCGCCGGCGGTAATTTCTCCGTCTTAAAATGGCGGACCGGTCTCCTTCCCAAGGTCGTTGTCCCGATGATCAGCTCGCCGATCGCAGGATTCATCTTCGGCGCTTTGCTCATGTTCCTCCTCATCGTCCTGCTGCGCCCTTACACCCCCCATGTCGTGCATAAGCTCTTTGGCAAACTTCAACTGCTGAGCGCGGCCTGGATGGCCCATAGCCACGGGACTAACGACGCGCAAAAAACGATGGGCATCATCGCCCTCGCCCTTTTTACCGGCACGGCCAGCGGCGCGTTCCAGCACTTGCCGCCGATGTTCCATTTTCTTGCGACGCCGGAATTCAAGGTCCCGTCGTGGGTTGTCGTCTTATGTGCCGCGACGATGGCCGCCGGCACCGCCGCCGGTGGCTGGCGCATTATCCGCACCCTTGGACACAAGATGGTCAAGCTCCAGCCGGTCCATGGCTTCGCCGCGGAAACCACCGCCGCCGTCATCATCCAGGTCGCCAGCTCTTACGGCATTCCGCTTTCCACAACCCACGTGATCTCGACCTCGATCATGGGCGTGGGCGCAGTCAAACGCTTCAGCGGAGTCAAATGGACGATCGTCGAGCGGATCGTCTGGGCCTGGATCCTAACCCTTCCGATCACGGGACTGATCGGCTACATTCTGGCGCGGGCCGCAGCCGCCTTGTAAAGATCGACGACTTGTCGAGCCATCGCTTTATCGCGAGCGCGGGCCATAAGAAAAAGGACCCGTTCCCCGGACAAAACCGAAGCAGTCGCCGTCGTTAGGGAAGAGGAGCGCGAATTCCCGCAGCCAGCCGGGTTGAGCAAATTAGTTGCTCCGGATCGCAGCGGCGCTAAAAATGGAGGATGAGCGCAGTCCGATTACTGGTTGGCACACACAAGGGCGCCTTTGTTCTCACCGCAGATGGCAGGCGCGAAGATTGGAAAGTGAGCGGCCCGCACTTCGCGGGTTGGGAAATCTATCATCTCAAGGGCTCGCCGGTGAATCCCAACCGGCTCTACGCATCGCAAACGAGCGGCTGGTTCGGGCAACAGGTCCAGCGCTCCGAGGACGGCGGCGAAACGTGGGAACCGGTCGGCAAGGACTTCGTCTATGACGGCACTCCGGGCACCCATCAATGGTACGACGGCACGCAGCATCCCTGGGAGTTCAAGCGGGTCTGGCATTTCGAACCATCGCTCACCGAAGCGGACACGGTTTACGCGGGAGTAGAGGATGCAGCTCTCTTTCGCAGCGCCGATGGCGGCAAGACCTGGCACGAATTGTCCGGTTTGCGCGACGCCAAAGGGCAACTCTGGCAACCGGGCGCGGGCGGGATGTGTTTGCACACCATCGTCCTCGACCCGACGAATCCCGAGCGCATCTTCGTCGCCATCTCCGCCGCGGGCGCCTTTCGCACCGAGGACGGCGGCAAGACCTGGCAGCCGATCAATCGCGGATTGAAATCTCCCTTCGAACTACCCGACCCGACGGCGGAAGTCGGCCACTGCGTTCATCGCATCGCGATGCATCCGTCGCGCCCCGGCGTGCTCTTCATGCAAAAGCATTGGGACGTGATGCGGAGCGACAATGCCGGCGACGATTGGACGGAAGTGAGCGGGAACCTGCCGTCGGATTTCGGATTTCCGATCGACGTCCACGCGCATGAACCCGAGACGATTTACGTGGTCCCGATCAAGAGTGACTCCGAGCATTTCCCGCCGGACGGGAAGCTGCGCGTTTATCGGAGCCGGACGGGCGGCAACGAATGGGAAGCCCTCACGCAGGGTCTGCCGCAGCGCGATTGCTACGTGAACGTGCTGCGCGATGCGATGGCGGTCGATTCGCTCGACCAATGCGGCGTCTACTTCGGGACCACGGGCGGGCAGGTTTACGCTTCCAACGATGCCGGTGACACTTGGAACGCAGTGGTCCGAAACCTGCCCGCTGTTTTATCAGTCGAAGTTCAGACTCTCTCGTAACCGCACCCGGCGTCCAAGCTTGACCCGAGCCAAATCGCCGCCGCCCCAGCCCCGCGATCTGGCTTCACCGACCGCGCCTTCGGGGAAGCGCCGTTGGCCCGAGGGTCCTGCCTGTTCCCCGACGATCGCTTCTTAGGCCGCCCGAAGACGGCGTTTGCGAAAGATGCCAAAAGCGACCAATCCGATCCCAAGGAGACTAAAGGTGGCAGGTTCCGGGACCTCGAAAGGAACGAAGGCGCCGATTTGCGACCCCGAAACGAACTGGACATTTCCGGCGGTGTTGATCAGCGCGCCGGTAAGCTTGAGGTTCGAGAACTGGAAGGTACCCCCGTTCACCGCCAAATACGTCCCGTACGATACATCACCCCCGGAGGTCTGAAACACGGCCACGTT
>DATMNS010000082.1:0-2131 GCA_035568735.1 Chthoniobacterales bacterium
CACGCAAAAGGACGAGATCGAAGCGACCGGCATTGCGCCGAGCGACCCAAGCGAATCCGCGATCCTCGCCACGGTCACGGGGGGCGGCTACACAGCGATCGTGGCCGGGGCAAACGGCACCGTCGGGGTGGCGCTGGTGGAAGTTTACAAGCTTTCCTCCTCGCCGTAGGAGGCACTTCGACGCCGCGCTGTCAAGCTGGGGCGTGGGTTCGGCCGAATCCGCCAGCGATCGAAGGTGGCGTGACAGATCACGTTTGGGAGATCGGCGAAATTGTCGCGTTGCTCGATTCAGGCAACGCACCAAAGCGGCAAACAGGAAGGGAGCTATAAAAATGCCACGAAATGTTGCCGAATAAGCGTATGCAGCGGGCTTTTCCGGCCCGGGCAACTCTGCCAAGATGAGGGGATGAAAGGCTTGGCGTGCTTCTTCCTTTTTTGTGTCTTGGCAGGGGGTGCGCATCTCCGTCACCTCATATTCTGCGTGGCAGCGGGATATTTGATATTTATTTTGATGCGAGCGGCCAAGTTGCAGATGTGCGCGTCGTCAAGAGCACCGGCAGCGAGGTTCTTGACGCTACCTCGGTTCGCACCTTTCGGAAGTGGCATCACAAACCAGGAAAATCCGCCCGAGTAAGAGTGCCCATCACATATACCCTGGACAAACCGCCGCCACTGTCGAAAAAACCATAACGAATCAGACCCAACACCCAAACTAGTGCCCTGTATCACTTGCTCATATGGCAGCCGTTCGTTCTTTTCGCGCCGTGTCCGTCGCCGTGCATATACGTGACTCACGTATATCAAACGCAAAGTTCATTGTGATGCAAATGACGGATACGTGCCACTATTACACTACCAGGTTTATGAGGTGCGAGCATCGGGTATTATGTTTCAATAGCTTGGCGATTTTATGGGGATGCAACTGACCAGGACTGCTTTTGGCATGTGGAGTGCCGGACGTTTCATGCACTTTGGCGAACCGCTGGAGGACGACCGCTTCATCGCGCTCATCCGCCTCGCTTACGAAAAGGGAATCCGCACCTTCCTGACAGCCGACGTTTACGGCGCGGGCGGAGCCGATACCCTGCTCGGACGCGCCCTCGACGGAATTTCCCGCGACAGCTATTGCCTGGTCGGAGCGGTCGGGCATGATTTCTATTCTGGCCAGCGCGACGGCGCGAAAGGCTTTCCCCGTTTCACGAGCCCTGCGCTGCGCAAACCGGGCGAATACGCGAGCTATCTGCGCGCGGCGACCGAGAAGTCTCTGGCGCGCTGCCGGAGCGACCGATTCGATCTTCTTCTCCTGCACAATCCCGACGCCACCGGCTACACGAGCGACGCCGTCTGGAAAGGGATGGAAAAACTAAAAGACGCCGGCCTAACGACACGACTCGGCGTCGCGCCCGGCCCGGCGAACGGATTTACTCTCGACTTGATTCTCTGCCTCGAGCGCTTCCAGGGTTTGATCGATTGGGCCATGATTATCCTCAATCCCCTCGAGCCGTGGCCCGGCAGCCTTGGCCTGCCAGCCGCGGAAAAAACCGGAACGAAGATCGTGACGCGGGTGGTGGATTATGGCGGGCTTTTCCACGACGATGTGAAACCCGGCCACCAGTTCGCGCCGCGCGATCATCGGACGTTTCGTCCGGCCGGCTGGGTCGAGGCCGGCGCCGAAAAAATCGAAACGATGCGCGCGATCGCCGACGCGCACGGTCTCACGATGTTGCAACTGGCCTGCATCTGGAATCTCGCACATGGGCCCGTGCAAAGCGTGGTTCCCACCTTGATCCAGGAGGCCGGCGCGCAAGCGAAACCGATCGAAACAAAAGTCGCGGAGCTGGCCTCCCTTCCCGAGATGGTCCTGACCCCGGACGAATTCGCGCGGATCGCCGAGATTGGAGACAACACGAACTGCATGAGCCTCAAAGGCGCGAGCGCTGAACACACGGGCGATGCGCTGCCGGACCGCTGGTCGCTCAACGCCGAGTTCGAAGCCGTCGCCGGTCGCTGGAAAATCGATCCCGTGCACGACCTGGCCTACGCCATAAATCCGGCGGGGGCCGTCGATTAAAGCTGAGTTGGCGCGATCAATCCGTTTCCTTCCGACGCGGGCCGGACGATGGCCCCAATA